>CAMHDX010000047.1 GCA_946183895.1 uncultured Porphyromonadaceae bacterium
GACTTGTGGGGGCTGCAGCCGCATGTCTACTTTTGCGCCCACCCCATCGACGACGAGTTCTTTATACGCGGCTTGAAGCCCGGCGACCGCCTCGCCCGCGACTTTGAGGACCTGTTTGACCCCGACAAGCGCATCGCCTTCGGCACGCTGCAGTTGACTAGCGACCTGCTCAACCGCTACAAGCTCTCGGCGGGCTCGCGCGTGGGCATCATACTCAACTACCTCTACGGCTACAGGTAAAAAAAAACGTAATGCGATGAAGCAGATTACAATAGACATTCAGCGCAAGGTGTGGGGAGCACCCACAACTGTGCGCGGCGACAATGTGCTGGCATTCACCTCGCGCATCTCGCGCGAGGCGGACAACTACGGGGCGTTGCTCAACGGCTCCTTGCCCGAGGAGTATGCCACAATCGCGCTGTTGACACGCCGCAATCGCCTACTCACGGTGGTGATGGGCCAGGGCGCGTTCACCCGCTTTGACGGCATGGGTCGCAGCTACAACATGCGTGTGGTGTATGAGACACCCGCAAGCGAGTTGGCGGTCCTGCAGCGCCCGTTGGCGTCACTGCTGCCCCGGCTGGACGCGATGCGCGAGTACGACGTGCCGGGCAACCAGGTGGACAGCGCCGTGAGCGTTGATGTGCTGCCCGAGGCACCCCTCACGGCACTGCAAGCGCGCTTGCAGCAGGCTATCATAGCGGCGATGCTGGCAGGACGGCAGCTGTACGTGCGCTTGCCCGAGGAGGACAAGTGCTACGGCGACGCGGTGCGCACCGGCTCACGCCATCTGCCCGACTTCATTGCCGCCATCGATTCGCTGCCCGCCACCCTCAGGCTGTGCGCAGGGCTGGTGTTCGCGGTCGACACGGCGGTGCCGGCATTTCGCGACTTGATGGCGCAGTCACTGGTGGTGGCGCACTTCGACGAGGTGAAGCCTGCCGACAATGTGACGACGCTGCGCCTCGAGAATGACGCGCTGGTGGGTAACACCAAGCCGGTGATGTCGCTGCAGCGGTTGGCGCGCATCGGCAAGATTCTGGCGGCTCGCGATGTTGACGAAACGTTCGACAAGGAGAAAATCCTCGCCGAATTCCGCACGTTAGCAACTCAACCACTACCCGACAACACGAACCGCGCCGACAGGCATGATGACACCGACACGTCCGCCATCGCAACCGTGGAGCCGGAGCCTCAACCCGATGCGTCCGACGAACCACAAGCCGGCGAAGGCGAGACCGGCGGCAAGCCGCTGCCGGCATGGGCTTCGAAGTTGCTCATCGCACTGGTGAGCTTTGTTGCCGGCATTGTCGTGGGGCACTACGGCATCGGCATGGAGCAACCCGAGGGTCCCGACGTTGAGGTGAGTCCTCGCCTTGTGATGGAAGACTCGACACAGTCGCTGCTGGTCGAGCACCTGCAATACGATTTCGCCGCCACATCGCGCTTCCCGGCGCTGGCGGGCGACACCACATGCAGCGCCAATGTGCTCGACGAGCACCCCATGGCATCGCTGGCGGCATGGAACCTGCCGCTGCTGTTCCGCAGCAATGATGTCAAGGTGGCTTTCTCCTTGACCATGCCCGACACGGTCTACACCGACAGCGTAATCTCGCAGCCCATCACCAAGCAGCGCATCAGTCGCCTCAACCGCGAGTACTACGAGGCGTTGAAGCGCACCGGCATGGACGATAACTTCGCCACCGGAGTGCGTGTAGTCTTGACCGACAATCCCCGCCGCTCTTACACGATTTCGCCCGACAGCACCTTCCTCTCGCTCACAGCCCGCGTTGACGCCCAGGTGGCTCAATTGATCGTGGGCGACCAGACGTTTGAGTTTGACAACACGCGGTTTGCCGCCCTCAATCAGGGCACCGCGCGTGGCTTGTTCTATCCGGTGTACTACCTGTGGGCGGTGAGCCAGATGGACTCGATACGCCGGCAGTTGGGCACTAACAAGTTTTATGCCTATTGAGCTATGAAACCGCGAATTGACAAGGACTGGTACCGCACCCACGGGGCGATGCTGCGCGGCGCGGCTGTCGCGGTGGTGGTCGCGGTGTTGCTGGCATACGTGGGATACCGGTGGAACGCGCTGGGCCGTCTGGCGGTGGACGACGTGTACACGCCCGACGACGAGACGGGCTTTATAGGCCGCAGCAACGAGTTGCTGCAACGCCTGGTTGACGAGGGCAACGAGCGCTCTCCCGAGACATGCCGCACCATCGCTGACCTGAACAAGAAATATCCGGCACTGCGCTTTGAGTTGCCCTACAAGGCTAACGAGATGATGGGCGGACGTGCCGCCGACATTCGTCTGGTGGACATCGTTATGGACAGCATCCGCAATGAGGAGGACCGCATCTTCTTCAACAACAGCAAGTTGGGCGGACTGCTGGCTCAACAGCGCCGCAGCATGGGCGACAATCAGTTTCGCATCCGGTTTGATGGCGATGCCCGCGGCATCAAGGTGAAGTCGATTACGCTGATTGCCTCGAGGTTTCGTGTGGCACTATCATCGGACCCCTGGCGCAGCAGCGTCATCGCTGCCGACAATGCCATGTTTGACCGCGAGCGTCATTGCTTTGTGTCCTACGGTGGCAGCGTGGTCCCCCTGCGCGTGGGCGGCGCGACACTGCCCACCGCGGGCAACACCCAGACGCTGTATGTGCTCAACCGTGAGCACGTGTTGAGCACCACGTCAAGTAGAGTAACACCCATCGACTGGCTCGAGATGGACGAGCGCTTTGCCGAGCGCCCGTTGCTCAATCTTGTGTTTCGTCGTGCCGGCGCGGCAAGCTACAGCGAGAGCCTCAAGTTGGGCTTTGACGGCGACAGCCTGCTGGTGCGCGTTGAGGGCTCAAACGGATTTAGATGCCAGCCGTTCTACATCGGTGCCACCGGCGACGATGTGGTGAGCAGCAGCGGGTCTAACATCCAGTCGATGAAGCGATTGCCGATTGACCGCGGTGACGTCAAGCTGGTGGTGACCGGCAACGACGGCTCGCGCACCGAGTTGACCGTGTCGCGCAACAATCCGCTGCTGGTGCTCTCGCAGCCTGTGCACACCACACGCGGACGCGGACGCTACAACCTGCCGCCCGCCATGACCGACCGCTTTACCGGCCAAGTGGTGCGAGGCCTCAACAACGCACTGCGCAACACGACCTACGACAGCGCCTGCATCCGCTTGACGCTGGACCCCCTGCTGGGCAAGACCATCGAGCAGATGCTCAGTACCTACTACAACGAGCGGCTCAGGACTAATTACCCGCGCCATACCAAATCCGGCAAGGCGTTCAACGAGATAGAGATGTCGGTCACGGTGATGGACATGGCTACAGGCAACGTGCTCGCTGTGCCCTACTTCCGTAGCGCCGACATTGACATGCCGCTTGATGTGGTCATGGAGCGCAAGAATCCGGCGCTGGTCCGCCGATTCATCGGCTCGACGTTCAAGCCCCTACTCGCCACTGCGGCGGCAGTCACGGTGCCGTCGTTGTCGACCTACGTGCCGGCGGCGGGCGACTTCTACATCAGTGACAACGTGCCATATCTCTACGGCATGCCCATCGCCCAATGGGGTCCGACGAGCCACTGGGCGGCACACTCGCCCATGTCGGCATTCTTCAGCCAGTCGGAGGACGTCTACCCGGTCGCGCTGGCGATGCGTGCGATGTGCGGCGGCGAGGTGGACCGCAACGGCTCGGGAGTGTTCGTCACGCGCGGCGGCTCGTGGAGCATGCCCACCGACGGAGCCGAAGTGACCAACTTCGCCAACAATGCGTTTTTCCAAAACATCACCGCGCTGTACAATGTCAAGTCGTGGAGCGCCACCGAGATTGGCGAGACCGACGACTTTGACATGTCGCAATACATTTGGCGCGGGCTGCACCTGCAAGATGATCAGACCTTCGCCATGGAGATTGTCAACCCCGACATGGTCAACATGGCGTACGAGCTGATGTGCCACAACAACCCCACCCTCAAGTCACACCTGGTGCCGTGGGTGCTGGGACAGGGCAACAACGAGTGGAATGCCGTCAAGCTCGCCGAGGCGTGGACGCGCATGCTCACCAAGCGCGCCGTGGAGGCGTCGTTAGTGGCGAGCGACTCGGTGCCGATGCCGCCGGCGATTGTGCGCCCGGGCGGCGACGGGGCGTTTGACAACAACGCGTGGAACAACGTGCTGGGCGCGCTGGAGCTGGCGCAATCGAGCGGCTCGCTGCTCTCGGGTGTGTACAACCGCGTGCAGCGCCTCAATCAGGCTGAGGGACTTGACGACAACCACAAGCTGGTGCTGTACGGCAAGACTGGAACGCCCGACAACTATACACGCATCGAGGGCTTGCAGGCCGAGCGCACCTCGCTGGTGCTCGACCCGGGACTGTACTGCATGGCACTGATGCCTCGCCACGCGGTCACCGCGGCGGCGGGTGGCGGTGCCGGCAGCGGCGGCATCATGATTGTGGTGCGGGTGACGCGCATTGTGCCGAAGGCGCTTGAGGGTAGTAGCAACGGCATCGGCTCGGCCGACGCCCGCGAATTCCTGCTGCACCACAACAATCTGGAGAACATCTATCGGCTGACGCGACAATACCTGCAGTGAGATGATTATCGTGCGCTTCATGTCCATCGTGTTGCTGGCGGCACTGGCGGTGCTGCTGGCGCGGCTGTTGTGGCTCAACGCGGCGCAAATAGCGGCGGCACCGGTCTCAATGGTGGTGGAGTATGCCATCGTGGGAGCAGGCATGATGCTCTACTGGCTGGTGAGGTGGCTCATCCGCCGCTCGCACAGCGGTAAACAAAATCTCAACTGGTTCGAGACCTTCAGCCACGAGTTGACCCACACCGTGGTGTCGCTGCTAACCTTCAGGGAGGTCTACAGCTTCAATGCCGGCAAGCAGACGGGCAAGATATCGAGCAGTGGCGGCGACTTCACGCTGTTCCTGACCAGCCTGGCGCCCTACTGCCTGCCCATCTACACCTACTTCTTCTTGCTGTTCCGCCCTATTATCCGCGATGAGTTCATGTGGCTGATTGACGTGCTGATTGGCGCGAGCGTGGGCTTTCATGTGGTGTGCTTCGCCACCCAGACGCGCAGCTACCAGACCGACATCAACCGCTATCCGCTGGCGCTGAGCTACACCTACATCATCGCGATGCTGCTGTTCAACACCTGCGTGCTCATTGACGCCCTGAGGCCGGGCAGCAACGTGTTCTACGCTTTCTATCATGTATTACGCGATATGATACCCCTCACACTATGAATCAAGACAGTGAAGATATCCGCTACATGCGTCTGGCGCTCGACGAGGCTCGGCGCGCCCTCGAGCGCGACGAGGTGCCCATCGGCGCCGTGGTGGTGGCTGGCGGCATGGTGATTGGCCGCGGTCACAATCTCACCGAGGCGCTCACCGATGTCACCGCCCACGCCGAGATGCAGGCAATCACCGCCGCCGCGTCGTGCCTGGGTGGCAAGTACCTGAAGGGCTGCACGCTCTACGTCACCGTGGAGCCGTGCCTGATGTGCGCCGCCGCGCTGGGCTGGAGCCAAATCGACCGCGTGGTCTACGGCGCTGCCGACGACAAGCGCGGCTACCGTTCTTACCGCTGCGCCACGTCGCCCCTGCACCGGCTCACACGCGTCACAGGCGGCGTGCTCGAGCAGGAGTGCGCCGAGTTGATGCGCCATTTCTTTAAAACCAAGCGATAAATCCACCTATTAAAGTTTCACCTCACAATACCCAATTGACATGAAGCTCCTGATCATCTACACCGGCGGTACAATCGGCATGATTGAGAATCCCGAGACTCATGCGTTGCACCCCTTTGACTTCTCGCACCTTATCGACAACGTGCCCAAGGTGAAGAAGCTCGCCTACGACATCGACCACATCCAGTTCTCGCCACCCATCGACAGCGCCAACATGAAACCCGAACACTGGGTGGAGATAGCCATGGCGATTGAGCACGACTACAACAAGTACGACGGCTTTGTGGTGCTACACGGCACCGACACCATGGCGTACACCGCCAGCGCGCTGAGCTTTATGCTTGAGAACTTGCACAAGCCGGTCATCATCACCGGCTCACAGCTACCCATCGGCGAGGTGCGCACCGACGGCGAGGAGAACCTCATCACGGCGTTGCAGGTGGCAGCCGCGCGCGACCGCCACGGCGAGGCGCTGGTCCAGGAGGTGGCAATCTTGTTCGAGAACCACCTGTGGCGCGGCAACCGCTCCACCAAGATGAGCGCCGACAACTTTGACGCGTTCAAGAGCAACAACTACCCGCCGCTTGCCCACATCGGCCTCGACATTGAGTTTGACTTCGAGGCACTCTACCGCTCGCCCGACCGGCGTCCACTCAAGGTGCACCACCGCATGGACACCGCCGTGATGATAGTCGAGCTCAATCCGGGCATGACCGAGTTCACCCTGCAGCACCTGCTGCACACACCCGGCATCAAGGGCATTGTGCTGAAGACCTTCGGCGCGGGCAACGCACCCAGCGACAAGTGGTTCATCACCGCCATACGCGAGGCGGTGAAGCGCGGCGTGGTCATTGTCAATGTCACCCAGTGTGTCAACGGCGGCGTGAAGGACTCGCTGTACGACACGGGCAACTCACTGGCGGGTGCCGGCGTGGTGAGCGGTGGTGACATCACGGTTGAGGCGGCGATCACCAAGCTGATGTACCTCTTCGGCATGGACATGGAGCCCGACCAGGTGCGCACCTACATGCGACACTGCCTGTGCGGCGAGCAATCCTGAGACCTGCTGAATTGCCTCCTCTACACCATATTATGAGAATGCCATGAAGTTGGACATTTGATTATTTACTGCTATTATCATATAAAAATTATCACATTTTTATATGATGAGCTTGTACAGAAAGCAAAAGAATAAAAGTAAAATTGGGACACCAGTAAAAACCTGTGTTCAGTATGGCATATAACAGCTCTCTCCGCA
>CAMHDX010000048.1 GCA_946183895.1 uncultured Porphyromonadaceae bacterium
CGGGCAGAATAAATTGCTCCCATTCGGTCGCGAGCTAAAGGTTCTGCCCCTACAAGTAACCGCTTGTTATTAATATGATAATCAATCATTTTTACATCAGAAACTTGTATTAATGATAAGGCGGGGGCGTCAACGGCGGACGACGTAGTTGACCACGGTCACGGTTTCACCATCGGCGTGGCGCCATCGGCACCCTGACCGGCAAAGTCAATGTCAATATACTCAACGTCAGTGGCATCCACATCGCCGCTGAGGATTTGGGCAAGTATTACGTTGACATCGCCCACGTTGACTTGTCCGTCACTATTGACATCGGCTATCGCGCCTGTATGCGTGCAAAACGAGTGTGTGATTTTGTGCTAAAACACAAAACTCTACACTCGTTCATGCAAAATACCACACAAATGTTGTAATTTTGCGTCACAAATATTCCATGAAGTTTAGGTTTTTCAAACGATGACACAGATGGAAGGTTACTACTATATCGTGATGCTGGCGGCGGCATGTTGCATGATTGTTACCGGCATCATCTTGGCAGCAGTCAAGACGCCGCAAGATGAGCCGGCAACCAAGTTTCGCATAGCCAAGCACTCGCTCACGGTGGCGGTGTTACTGCTGGGCGCGCTCAACCTGTTGCAGTTGCGTCTCGACCCCGGCGGCGATATGCGCTATTTAGCCGGTAGCATCGCTCTGGCGGTGAGTTACCTGCAAGCGATGCTATTCACTATGGCCGTGATGGTACTCATCAAGCCCGACGAAGTAACCTCCCGTCGGCTGGCCGTCCACCTCATGGCAATTATAGCGGTGGACGCCGTGCTGCTTATTAGCTTGTTCATGCTACCTCGCGCGGTCTTCTCATATATCTACGTGGCATGTGTACTGCTGTATATCGGGCTGTTAATTTACTACTTACGGTGGTATGTGAACTGTTACCGCCACTTTGTGCGGCAGTTAGCGGCCTACTATGAGGAGGACGAGATTGAGCGTGGCTTGCGCTGGTTGAACGTCATTTTCTGGGCCGCCTTGTCTGTGGGTGTGCTCTCGCTGCTGATGTTGTTAGGCTCTCGTGAGGTAGACATGTATCTGACTGTAGCGCTCGTGTTGTTCTACGCATTATTGGCAGCCTGCTTCATCAACTACGAGCTCAGTGCCCACATCATTCTGCCGGTGCTTGCTATGGACGCGGCGAACGAGGTAGCCGGCGAGGAGAATCCCCAACACCCCGACCGCCTCATGGCGTGGATTGAGCGCGGCGGTTACCTCGACACGACGCGTTCAGTCAAAGAGATTGCAGCCGAGTTGGAGATGTCCGTTGGCCAATTTCGCACTTACTTCAGCAAGGTGACAAACGAAGAATTCCGCACGTGGCGAGTGCGCAAACGTGTTGAGCACGCGCGATGGCTGATGCGCGAGCATATCGACTGGTCCGTGACGCAAATTGCTCGCGAGAGCGGTTTCAACGACCGCAGCTACTTCTATCAGCAGTTCCTGCTCTATACCGGCACCTCAGTTACCGACTACCGCCGCACCCTCATGCAGTGAACAACGTCGTTAACGTGTGCGGGTTGCAACTTACTAACATTGAAGGATGATGTTGAGTACGGCATTGACATCACCGATGTTGATGGTGCCGTCGTTGTTGACATCGCATAGCGGCAGTGGCGGCCGTGGTGCATCGGGGTTGAGAATGGCCGCCAGCAGGACGTTGACATCGCCCACGTTGACCACAGCGTCGCGGTTGACATCGCCCGGGGCGAGTGGTGGCTGCAGCGCGTCCATGTTGGTGCTATAGTCCATGGGGCGGTCAATGCACTTGAGGTAGGTGTTGCCCTCGCCGTCGGTCACGCGCACTGTGATGGGCTGGGTGGCTGTAGAGGCAGTGGCGACAAAGGTGTGAAGGTTGCGGCTGGAACCAAAATACACGGTGAAGGACCCCAGGTCCTCGTAGCACGGCACCTCGTAGCACAATGTGTGCAGCGGGTCTTCGGCAGCGGTGAGGTCCCACCACAGGCGCGTGTCGCCCTCGTAGATGCTGACGCGCCACGAGCGGCTGTCGTAGCCGTACACATTGACCATCACCTGATTGTCGGGCAAGGTGCCATAGTCCATACGGTCCGGATACCGCTCCATGATAGCCTTCATAGTAGCGTTGGTGCGGTAGAAGTGGCGCACCGAGTTCATGTCGTACACGCGGAACTGCGAGTCGGCGGCATCGCGCTCCACGCTATGGTACTGCCAGCGCAGCGTGTCGCCGTCAACCTTGAGGACCTGGTAGCCCGCCGGCGAGCCGTCAATGCAGATGTTGCGACCGGTGTAGTGACCGGTCAACCACCACGAGGCACACACGGCCGCGATGTTGTGCTCGGTGATGTTGGGATAGCCATCAGGATGCATGGTGGCATTAATGTGGGTGTGGCCGCTAACGATGTGCACCTGACTAAAGCGCGCGAGCAGGTCGCATAGCGCCTGCGCGTCGTCCATGCGCGCCACCGTGGCGCGGCGATTGTTGAGTTGCCACACCGGGATGTGAACGCACACCACCACCGGCCGGTCGTTGTCCACCATCGCCAGGTCGCGTTCAAGCCATGTGTACTGATTGGATGTGAGGCGCGCGTCATAGTTGCGGCTTCCTGCCACGTCGGCGCTATACTGCTCGCCCGCGAGCGCCTCGTTCTTGTAGTAGATGTTGTCGAGCACGACGTAGTGCACCCGGCCCAGGTCAAACGAGTAGTAAGTTGGACACACGATGTCGCGCCACGGCTTCGCCGCCTGGTAGTCGGTGTACTCACCGGCGGGCACGCTCGGGTCGTTGTCGTGATTGCCTATCACCGGCCACAGTGCGATGGGGTAGCTGCATGTGGCCATGTAGTCCATGAAGTCGTGCAGGTCAAAGTCATTGCCGCGCCAAAATCTGTCCCAAGCCAGGTCGCCCAGGATGGTGCTGTGGATGGTGGAGTAATGCCGGCGCAATTCATTGACCTCACGCTTGATGCGTGGTATGAAGCCGTAACGAAACTGATTGAGGTCGTTGTTGCGTCGTGCCAAATGGGTGTCGGCGGCGATAATCACCGCATGGCGGGTGCCGTCATCGGCAGGCTCGAGCGCGAAGTCGTGCACCTCGTCGCTATCGTCGGGAGTCAGCGGTGCCCAAAACTGTGGGTTGAATCCGTTGCTCAGCGCCGGAGCATAGCCGGCAGGCAAGCTGTAGAATACATAGCCCAGCGGCTTGTCACTGTCCATGGTATAGTAGCCGTCGTGGTCGGTGTGGACGACCGCCAGGCCGTCGCTGACGGCTACACCACTCACTGCAGCGCCACTGCAGGAGATGCGTCCGGACAGCGTTGCAGCGCAGGTGCTTGTCGCAATCATACAAGCAGCTATTAGAATTCCTGTTCTCATTGTTGAGTGGAAATATCGGTGAATGATAGAGTGCCGAGGATGGTCACGGCATCGCGGCGCGACAGCTCGCCCGGATTGCTGCCCGGCGCGCCCTCGGGCACTCCGCGCCCAATATTGCCGTAGTGGTCGCGCCAGAACTGCGGAATCGCACCTGAGTTATCTCTGAAAGTCATCGGTATCGGCTCAAAAAGGGCTTTACCCGCAGCGGTGACGTAGCAGTGCTGCACCAGCTCGCTGCAGTAGATATACTCATCGTCGTTGTCGAAGTAGGTGTCGTAAGCGCGCCCGACGAGCCTCAGCACATGATCAAGCGATGCTTCGACATCCACGTTGTTCACGCGTCCGACAATCACGGTGCCGCGCTGCGCCACGAGCTCAAGCGGTGTCACGGTAACTCCCAGTGAGGGTATCGCCTCAATCACCATGGGTGTGTCGCCCATGGGGTGATAGACCGCAACATGGTCAATGGGGAGAGCCTCAACACCGGTTGTCACGGCCGTGATGGCATTGTCCTGAGCCGGTGCGACGAATAGCAGGTCGCCGTCGCACAGCTCGCTGAGCGACAAGGTCAATAACAATAGGCATTGTGACACGAACATGGCGGCTGATGTTAATACCAGGTCACGCCGTTGCTGTAGCTGGAGCGCTTGTCGTACTTGACATCTTGGAGGATTGAACTCTTGACGGCGATGTGGAAGTTGTAACTCTTGTAAGGCCCCACGGGCACAAAGCTGGCGCTCATCTCGAAGCAGTGCATCTGACGCGTGACCGTGCAGTTCATGTAGGCAATCTTGTGGTGCTCGAAGTCGTAGCTGCCTGATAGCGAGATGCTCCAATTCTTGGTGGGGCGCACGTTGCCCGAGAAACTCAGACTATGGGTCCAGCGGCCCTTGTACTCGAGTTTTTTCTTGTCAAACTCACCGTAGCCGTAGCTCACCGAGTAGTTGGCGGTCAAGCTCCACGGGAAACTCCAGTGCTGGTAGTCGTTGTCGGAGGACTGAGAGTTGCCGCCGGGCGACGAGTTGTTGCTGTTGTTCTTCTTCTTGCGGAAGGTGTCGTTGTTGATGGTGTAGGAGAACGAGGTGCCGGTGCTTGCCAAGCGACCCCAGCCGCCACCATTGAACAGGCGCAACTTGTTGATGCGCACCGGGTTGCCCGCCTCGTTGAGGGCATACTTGTAGACGTCCCACGTGGCGCTCAGGCTCAAGTTGAAGCCCTTGGTGATGCGCAGCATGATCGATGTGTTCAGGTTGGACCACTTGAGTGAGTCGGCAGCCATGTTGTAGCTTTGCTGCAAGGTGAGGTTCTCAATGATTGAGACCTTCTTGTAGCCTGTGCTGTCGGCGTCGCTGCGCACCTTCGCCTCAATGTTGTTGGCGATGGAGAAGTTGATGATGCCCTGCCGCCCCGAGCCCGCCGAGCCGACTATGCCGTGGGCAAAGTAGTTGTACTTGCGCTCGTGCGCCACGCCGCTGGCGTCGGTGTATTGATAGCGCCCCCAGTAGCCCCAGAATGGCGTGCTGAAGTCCGGTGCGGCGCTGAAGGTGATGGTCGGGGTAATCACGTGGCGAATCATCTGCACTTTGTCGCCCAGGAACTTGAGCGGCTTGAAGAAGCCGTACACCTTGGTGCTAAACGAGAGTGCGACATTAAAGTCGAACACGTTGTAGAAGCTGTAAGTCGTGTCGGCGACCTCGACGCTGGCGTTGGGGTCCCACTGGCGGCGTATCTTGCTGGTGTACATACGGTCGTTCAAGGTGATTGACGGCGTGACGTTGAAGTACTTGAACACGTTGAAGGTGGCATTGATGGGCACAGTGTGGCTCATGCCGTTGCGCCAGTCCTTGACGAGGCTTTTCTTGAAGAACTCGTTTTGCTTGGCGGTGAGCGAGTTCTGGAATCGACCGGTGTAGCTTATCTTGATCTTTTCGTACCAGCGTTCGTCGCCGACGGCGTTCTTGCGCTTGAACGGAGCCAGTTGCGCCATGGTGATGGTCACGTTGGGGAACGACACGTTGAGCGTGGAGTCGGCTGAGCGCTGGCTGATGTTGGCGGTGGTGTTGATGCTCCACTTGGAGCTCAACTTGTAGGCGAGGTTGATGGTACTGCTCTTGGTGTTCTCGGTGAACGACTTGGTGTAATAGGTGTCCAGGTTGTTGCGCGAATAGCCGGTGGTGGCAAAGTTGACGCTGGCGCTGAAGGTGAGCGCCGGATTTGCCTTGGCATCCTGGCTGTGGCTCCACTGCACCTGGAAGTTGTGCATCTTGTTGTAGTCGGGATCGCCCTTGCTGCCGGTGACGGTGGTCAGGTAGTTGATGCTGAAGTTGCCGCGAAACTTGTATCGCTTCACATAGTTGCTCTGGGCGGCGATGCCCCATGAGCCGCGGGTGTAGATCTCGCCGGTGAGGGCGAGGTCAAAGTAGTCGCTCAGCGCGAAGTAGTAGCCGCCGTTGCGCAGGTAGAATCCGCGGTTGTAGTCCTCGCCGATGGTGGGCATGAGGATGCCGCTGTGGTATTTCTCGCTGAACGGGAAGTAGCCGAAGGGCACCGCGATGGGTAGCGGCAGGTCCTCCAACACCATGTAGGCGGGACCGGTGACCACGTTCTTCTTGGGTCGCACCTTCGCCTTGGTGAGCTGGAAGTAGAAGTGCGGGTGGTCGTGCTCGTCACAGGTGGTGTATTTGCCGTCCTTGATGTAGTACTGGTCGTCCTCCATCTTCTTGGTCACGCCGCCGGTGAGGTAGCCCTCGCCCTGCTCGGTGACGATGCCGGTGATGTAGCCCTTCTTGGTCTTGAAGTTGTAGCTCATCGTGGTGGAGCCGTACTCGCCGCTACCGTCTTTGAACACCGGAGTGCCCGCCAGCTCACCGATGCTGTCGGGCGCGCCGACCGCGCGCACCAGGCTGCTGTCCATGTTCATGGTGATGCGCTCGGCGCTCATGTCGATGTCGCCATACTTGATCTTGCTGTCGCCGAACATGCGTGCAATGTTCTTGCCGTAGAGCACTATCGAGTCGTTGGCGGCAAATTGAACCGGATTGTCCAGGTCAACCTTCTCACGCTTGAAGCGGATGACGGTGTCGTGGCGTGTGGGCGGCATGGTATCGGTCACGACAGTGTCGGCCACCGCGGTGTCCGCCACGGCAACCGGGGGTGTGACCGCCTGGGCTATGCCGTGATTGGGAATAGCCAGAGTGATTGCCATCAGGCAAATCATTGCCCATATGTATCGTCGTGTGAGTACCGTCAAGACGTCGTTTCGCAGCGTGAATAGGTGTGGAAAATAGAATGTTAGTGCCCCAGTAGTGCCTCCATGGCATCAAACCTTGCCAGGGCGTAAACACCGAATTTTGCCAGCTTGGCTCGAGCCTCCTCGAGAGTGCGTGCAGGCGCGCCCACGTGGGTCTTGGAGAAGAACTTGTCGGCGTAGCACACAATCTGCTCCTCCAGGCTCACCGGCAACAGGTCGCGATGGGGTAGCGGCAGGTGCTGTTGCTCAATATCCTGGACTGTGATACCGGCGCCGGTGTGTCGCTCGCACACCAGCGCATGGCGATGCAGCCCCAACT
>CAMHDX010000049.1 GCA_946183895.1 uncultured Porphyromonadaceae bacterium
GGCATAGCTGTTGCTTATCTCGCCGTCAAGGATGGCGTCTTTAATTACGTCTTTGATTAACCCTACCTCACGGCATGGCGACAACCCGAAGGTCGCCATCACTTCGTCGCCGCTGATGGGGGGCTGGAAGTTGCGGATGCGGTCCTTGGCCTCGATGTCGATCAGCTTTTGTCGCACGAGCATGAAGTTGTCGCGAAACCGCTTGACCTTCTCGCGGTTGTGGCTGGTGATGTCGGCGCTGGCGAGGGTCATCAGGTCGTCGATGTCGTCGCCGGCCTCAAAGAGCAACCGCCTCACGGCGCTATCGGTGACGATGTCCTCAACGAGCGCGATGGGGCGCATGTGCAGGCCCACGAGTTTCTTGACGTAGTTCATCGGCTCGCCCAAGGGTTGCTTCAAGCGGCGGAAGATGCGAGGCACCATGCGCTCGCCGGTGAGGTTGTGGTTGTGGAAGGTCCAGCCTGCGGTGTCGTCCCAACGTTTGCTGGCGGGCTTGCCGATGTCGTGCAGCAACGCTGCCCAGCGCAGCCACAGGTTGTCGCTCGTGGCGGCGACGTTGTCGAGCACTTGCAGTGTGTGCAGGAAGTTGTCTTTGTGACCCCTGCCGTGACTGGTGTCGACGCCTTTGAGCGCGGTGAGCTCGGGAAAAATGAGCTGCAGCAATCCGGCGCGGTCGAGCAACTCGAACCCGCGCGAGGGCTGCGGCGATGCCATGATCTTGTTGAGCTCGGTGGTGATGCGCTCGGTGGTGATGATCTCGATGCGACGGGCGTTGCGGCGCAGGGCCTCGAAGGTCTCGGGGTGAATCTCAAACTGCAACTGGGTGGCAAACCGCACCGCGCGCAGCATCCGCAGCGGGTCGTCGCTGAAGGTGATGTCGGGGTCGAGGGGTGTGCGGATGATGCGACGCTCGAGGTCGCCCACGCCGTCAAACGGGTCGACGAGCTCGCCATAGCGCTCGGCGTTGAGGCTGATGGCCATGGCGTTGATGGTGAAGTCGCGACGGCACTGGTCATCGTGCAGTGTGCCGTCCTCTACTATGGGATTGCGGCTCTCGCGACGGTAACTCTCGCGACGGGCGCCCACAAACTCTAACTCGCCGTAACGGGTGTGAACCTTGGCGGTGCCGTAGTTGCGAAACACTGCCACCTGCACCCCGCGGCCGGCGCGCGCGGCTACGGCTTTCGCCAACTCGATGCCGCTGCCCACGGTGACGAAGTCAAGGTCGTCGTTGTGACGCGACAACAACAGGTCGCGCACAAAGCCGCCCACCACGTAGCACTCGCGGCCCAGGCTGTCGGCTACCTCGCCCACCATGCGAAACACGGGTCGCTCAACCCCCTTCTTTATCTCTTTCATCTCAATCATGTCGCAAAATTACAAATAACCCCCCAA
Organism: uncultured Porphyromonadaceae bacterium; assembly: GCA_946183895.1. Lineage (GTDB taxonomy): Bacteria > Bacteroidota > Bacteroidia > Bacteroidales > Muribaculaceae > Sodaliphilus. The sequence goes on from CAMHDX010000049.1 coordinate 1,396, forward strand.
TTCTCAAAATCCTTCGCCCCTGCCTGTGCCGTCCCTGCCCGTGCCTCTGCCCGTGCCGCCCATTTTTACGTTTTTTACGTTTTAGTTTTACGCCTTTTACGTCAATTTTTTGTACCTTTGCAGCCGTTTTTTAAGGATAATCACAATTATGGTCGAGAATATTCGCAATGTTGCCATCATCGCTCACGTTGATCATGGCAAAACTACGCTGGTAGACAAGATGTTAGCAGCCGGTAACCTGTTTCGGGAGAACCAGAATGTCGGCACTCAAATCCTTGATAGCAATGACCTGGAGCGGGAGCGTGGCATCACGATCCTCTCCAAGAATGTGTCTATCAACTACAAGGGTTACAAAATCAACATAATTGACACCCCGGGGCACAGTGACTTTGGCGGCGAGGTGGAGCGCGTGCTCAACATGGCTGACGGCTGCCTGCTGCTGGTCGATGCCTTCGAGGGGCCGATGCCCCAAACGCGCTTCGTGCTGCAAAAGGCGCTGGAGCTGGGCCTTAAGCCTATCGTGGTGATTAACAAGGTGGATAAGCCTAACTGCCGACCGGACGAGGTGCAGGAGTTGGTCTTTGAGCTGATGTGCAATCTTGACGCTAACGAGGACCAGCTGGATTTCCCGACTGTCTTCGGCAGTGCCAAGCAGGGCTGGATGAGCCGCGACTGGCGACGTCCCACCGAGGACATCACGGCGGTCCTTGATGCTATCATCAAGTATATCCCGGCTCCGCAGGTGGTGGAGGGCGATCCGCAGATGCTCATCACGTCGCTGGACTATAATTCCTACGTGGGTCGCATCGCCGTGGGCCGCGTGCATCGCGGCACACTGCGCGACGGCATGGAGGTGGCGCTGTGCAAGCGCGATGGCTCGGTGGTCAAGCAAAAGGTCAAGGAGCTGCGCACCTTTGAGGGTATGTCCCAGCAGCACGTGGCTGAGGTGGGCTGCGGCGACATCTGCGCCATCGTGGGTCTTGATGGCTTTGAGATTGGCGACACGGTCTCGCTCATGACTAACCCGGAGCCGCTGCCGCGCATCGCCATCGATGAGCCGACCATGAGTATGCTGTTCACTATCAATGATTCGCCTTTCTTCGGCAAGGATGGCAAGTTCGTCACGAGCCGCCACATCTACGAGCGACTGCAGCGGGAGCTGGACAAAAACCTTGCCCTGCGGGTCGAGCGCAGCGAGAGCGAGGATGCCTGGAATGTCTATGGCCGCGGAGTGCTGCATCTGTCGGTGCTCATCGAGGAGATGCGACGCGAGGGCTATGAGCTCCAGGTGGGGCAGCCGCAGGTCATCATCAAGGAGATTGACGGCGTCAAGTGTGAGCCCATTGAGGTGCTGACCATCAATGTGCCGGAGGAGTATTCGAGCAAAATGATTGACATGGTCACGCGACGCAAGGGAGAAATGACGCTCATGGAAACCCAGAATGACCGCATCTTGCTGGAGTTCAAAATCCCGTCGCGCGGCATCATCGGCTTGCGCACTAATGTGCTCACCGCGAGCGCGGGCGAGGCGATCATGGCGCATCGCTTCCTGGACTACGAGCCCTGGAAGGGCGAAATCCAGCGCCGCGTCAATGGCTCGCTCATCGCGACCGAGGGCGGCACGGCTTATGCCTACGCCATCGACAAACTCCAGGACCGCGGGCGTTTCTTCATCTTCCCGCAGGAGGAGGTCTACGCGGGACAGGTCGTGGGGGAGCATGCCAAGGAGAAGGACCTGACCATCAATGTGACCAAGAGCAAGAAGCTGACCAACATGCGCGCCACAGGCAGCGACGAGAAGATGCACATCGTCCCGCCCATCGTCTTCAGCCTCGAGGAGGCACTCGAGTACATCAAGGCTGACGAGTACGTGGAGATCACCCCCAACCACATCCGCATGCGCAAAATCGTCCTCGACGAGCTGGAGCGCAAGCGCATCGCCAAAGCCGCCGGCAACGCCGAGGAATAACCCGTTCCGCCCCCGCCGCCGCTGCACCGCCCCCGCCGTCGCGGCCCCGCCTCCGCCACAGCTGCACCGCCCCCGCCGCCGCGGCACCGCCTCCGCCACCGTCGCTCCTCACCTATAGCCGCCGCGAGCGGCGGCTGTGTCTATCCATGCAGCGGTATTGCCGCTGCCCGTGCCGCCGCCCCGTGCTTCCGCATTGAAAATGCCAGTGCCGCCCCGTCGTCGCGGCACCGCCTCCGTCGGTGCCACCTCCGCCGTTGAGTGCTCGGCGACAGCGCCGTCGAGGCACTGCCCCGCCGCCATTCGCCATTCGTCTTTATTCGGATTTTTAATTAACAAACGCGACACTCACGCCCACCTGGAACCGGCTGGGATTGAGCGGATAGTGCGGCAGCGAGAAGTAATTCTTGCTGCCCAGTAATTTTTGGTTGAAGTGCTGATAGCTGACAAAAAATCGTGCCTGCTTCAGCCTGAAGTTGGCGTACACGTTCATCAACGCGAAGTTGCCGCACTTGACCTTGTCCTGATTGAAGAAGGTCATCGTGGCGGGATTGTATTGCGGCGCGTAGTACGCGCTGTAGTAGTTCACGTCAACACCGAGCTGCACATGCAGCACCTTCGCGACCCTGAACTTGGCGTACAGATTGCTACGAATGGCAAACTTGGGCAGCGGCAACACGCTCTCGTTGCTGCTGGTCTGAACGGCGATGGTGTTCTCAAACCCTAACGCGCGCCAATGCAGGTCCTGACGGATGTCGATGCCGAGTACGTGCACTGCACCGCCTTGCTGGTGGGGTAGACTGTCGCTGCCGAAGTATATTAGGTTGTTGAGCGTCTCGTAGTGGACGCCGACACGGGTCCATGTCAAGGGAAAGTCAAGTGTGCCGCCCAGGCGTAGCCGGCGGGTCTTGTCGAACTTGTTGACCCACGCGTAGTGGTTGCTCACAAATTGCTGCATGAGCCACGGCGCGGTGGTGTTGCGGAAGTAGCCGTCAAGCGTCACGCGCACTGAGTCGCGGCGCAAGGCGAACCGTGTGTTGACAGTGCCGGTGACGTCTATCTCGCCGGCGGCGTCGCCGAGGATGCCGAACCGCGCCTTGACGTCGTAGCGTAGCAGCGACCCGCGCTGCTTGGACAACTGACCGCCTATCCACAGCAGGTTGTCGGTGTGCCTCGCCTCAATGCCCTCGGGCACCGCGGTCAGCCCCTCGGGCAGCTCGCTCACCCTGCCGGTGAGGGTGTCGGTGACCTGGGTGTAACGCCTTATCTCGTGCGTGGCGAACACGGCTATGCCGGCCTTGGCTAACCGGTGAAAGCCCTCGAGTAGCGACACGCCCACGGTGTTGCGTACACTCCAGTAGCGGGTCTTCTCATCAGTGCCGGTGGCGCTCAGGTAGCTCACGGGAAAGAAGGCGTGGTCGTCGATGATGTTCTCGTTGAGGAACCGGTGCTGAGCGGTGCGCGCCTCCATGGTCCAAATGAACGAGGTGACGGGAATGTATGTGCGGCTGATGATGCTGTCGGTCTTCACACTATCGCGCTCGTACCGGTAGTGGCCTACCTTGAAGCGGTGGTTCATCATCGCCCTGAACCCGCTCAGGTTGTTGTGTGCGGCGCTCAACTGGGTGGGGATGCTCTTGTTGTCCACACGACTGTCGCCGCCTTGAACCTCGGCGGGGTCGGTGATGTAGCGGTCATCAGTAATGCCGCCGCTCTCCTTGGTGGTGTAGTTATAGCTGCCCAGCGTGGCTTGCAGCTCGTAGCGGTCGCCCATGTAGCTGCCGCTCAGTCCCCACGAGAAGTCTTTGTCGCTCTGGTAGTTGTAGCTGCCCTTGCTGTAGATGTAGTCCATCATGGCGCCCAACTGCAGCTTGCTGCTGGCGTTGCCGCTGAAGATCACCGACGTCCGGTCTTGGTTGCTCTGCTTGTTGCCGCCGGTGCTGTAGCTGGCTATGGTTATGGGCACCCGGGAGTTGTAGTAGCGCTGCTGCCACGAGCTGTGTAGCCACGGGCGTATGGCATCCTCGAACACGAAGTCGCTCATCGCCGCACGGCGCATAAACACCATCTCCATGCCGGGTGCGCCGTAGTTGCCGGTGGTCGCCCACGCGATGCTGGGCGACGTGGCGACACGGCTGTAGTGGAAGTCCTCAAACACGGTGTCGACCTCGGCGGCGTGGCGCAAACCCAACGGCTCGTCGGCGCGCCACGCGTGCGTGCGCGGCTCAACGGGCTTCTCGCGCTTCTCAGTCTCTTTGACGCGCGTCGTGCTCGTGCCGGGCTGCTCAGCCGCTGAGCGCGACCGCACCTGCCCGATTGACGTGAGACTCACCATGACGGCGAGCAATAGCAACAACTCTCTCATCTCTCTTGTCTATGCAACTTCAGTTAAATGTGCACGCCGCCTATGCACGTGCGCCCCCGCCGCGTAGTTCTACATTAGCTACTGTGTGGGGCCCGCCCGCCGTCGCTCCTTACCTATAGCCGCCGCCCGCGGCGGCTATGTTTATCCATGCAACGGTACCGCCGCTGCCCACCGCCGCCGCGCCATTCTGCATGGTGCCGTGAAAACTAACCTCTACGGCGACAGCCGTTGTTAACTCTTTAACCCCACAGTGGCGTAAGCCTCTGTGGGGCCCAAGCGATACATAGGTCACTACGGCGATAGCTGTAGGACCCCGCGACTATAACACGAATTAAGAATTAACCCATTACGGCAGGCTCACTCAGCCTTAGCGCACGCGTCCCTGATACGAGCCGTCGCGGGTGTCAACCTCAATAACCTCGCCGGTGTTGACAAATAGCGGTACGCGAACCGTGGCGCCGGTCTCAACCGTCGCGGGCTTCAAGGTGTTGGTCGCTGTGTCACCCTTGATGCCGGGCTCGGTGTAGGTGATCTCAAGTTGAGTCTTCACGGGCATCTCGGCATACAGGATGGTCTCAGTGGACGCGTCGCTCACTACCTCAACGATGTCGCCTTCTTTCATGAAGTCGACGCCGGTGATCAGGTCGTGGGAAATGGGCACTTGCTCGTACGTCTCCTGATTCATGAAGATGGCGTCCTGGCCGTCCATGTACAGGTACTGATACGGACGGCGCTCAACACGCACGTCTTCGAGCTTCTCACCAATGTTGAAGCGGCGCTCGAGCACGCGGCCGTCAACCACGTCTTTGAGCTTGGTGCGCATGAAGGTGTTTCCCTTGCCGGGCTTTACGTGAAGGAACTCGATGCAGAAGTACAAACGACCATCCATGCGGATGCACGTTCCGTTCTTGATGTCTTGAGCGTTAATCATAAAATTTTGTTCTTATTTTTTTTGTTTTTAGTTTGGTTATCCGTTTGAAGACTGCAAAATTACGACTTTTTTCCCAATTCTCCAAACCACCCCCATTATTGTTGGTTATTGTTGGTGTTTGTTGGGTATTTGTTGGTTATTGTTGCCCCTCATTCCCATCGCCTCCCAATCGTCCGGCACATCTCGCCCGTTCCGTCCCCGCCGTCGCGGTGCCGCCCCCGTCCCCGCCGCTCCATACCTATAG
>CAMHDX010000050.1 GCA_946183895.1 uncultured Porphyromonadaceae bacterium
TCCATAACAACGAATAGAACGCGCCCCAAAAAAAGCCGACAAATAACAATCGCAGCATCTTCTCGGCAGTGCGCTTTACTGTGTATCGCTTTCCTATGGTCAAGTAGCCGTTAACCATGAAGAATAACGGCACACCGGCTGTTGAGATACTCCACAACACCTTTATCATTGTCGGGTAATAAATTCCGTCAGCAGGCGCGACGCCGAAGTCTACCATCTGCAGATGATAGAGTCCAATCCAAATATGCGAGTCTTTACTTGAGCAGACATAATAGTTTCAAAAGTTCAAAATAGCACCATTGAGCGCTTGTAGGCGGGACTATGGGAGCCACCGGGAGACAATCCGCGTCAGGCGATAGCAATGGGAGACGGCGAAAGCGTACAGACGCATTGACCTTGAGGACAACCGCGTCTTGCCAATCAGGTGGCCATAGTCGCGCACAACGGCTTGCAGCTGCCGGATGTGCTCATTATAGTCAACTCCGCACCGCGCGGCATCGCGTAGCAGTAGTGTCATCTCGATAGCGAAACGGGCGCGGGCAATGTCCAGATGTTGTGGATACTTGGCACTGACATCCTCACATATCTTGCTCCAAGCGTAATAAGCGCTGAACTTCTTCTCGCTGAAGTATGAGTGCGAAAGGCTATTATCGTTGACACGGTAATTGTAGAGATGATGTGGCGTGATTCGCACCGAGCGAACTCGTTGCAACACATTCCAGGTCATTAGTGCATCCTCGCCGTAACTCACCTGAGTATCAAAGCGATAGCCACGGAACAAGTTCCCGCGGGTCGCTTTGTTCCAAAGCGACCCGCGAAATTTTTTGTGTTTTAGGAACTCGGCTATGGCCTCCTCGCGGGTGTAGACGCAGTCGTCCTCAACACCCGAGCCTACCATCTGGAATGAAACCATGTCGTAGTCGCCCTCGGCTTGCTCGCGCATCAAGGTCTCCAACGCGCCGCTCTCCAGCCAGTCGTCGCTGTCGACAAACAGTACAAACTCGCCAGTGGCGTGGTCCAGCAAGTCGTTACGGGTGGCGGCCACTCCTCTGTTCTCTCGCGAGTACACCTCCACGCGGCTATCGCGAGCCGAATACTCGTTCATGATGGCTAACGACCCGTCGGAAGAGCCGTCATTGACCATGACAACCTGCAAGTTGTCGTATGATTGCCCCAGCACGCTGTCAAGGCATTCCCGCAGGAATGGCTCGACATTATACACGGGGATCAATATTGATAACAGTGGCTTATCCATTATGCTCGGCTAACCAACGCTGCTGCGCGTCAATCAATCGGTTCAACAACTGCTCAGCCGCTACGGGGCCGTTGAAGTGCGAACGCACGAACTCACAACCGGTGGTGGCTATGCGCTCCAACTCCGCCTGATGCTCGGGCTGCTGATAGTAACTGATTTTTGCCTTGAGGTCGTCCAATGTGCCATCATACCCGATGTAATGCACTCCCTCTTGCATCCCGTAGTCCTCATAGTAGCCTATGGTTTGACCGATGTAGGCACAGCCGCTTGCCATGCCCTCAACAAAGCCAACGCCGGGAATGCCCATAATCTCCTCGCCCACAATGCACATCTTGTAGTCGTTGAACTTCTCGACCATGTCAAAGGAGTAATACTTCTTTTGATGACCGCCAAAGAACTTTGAATACAAGCGACCCAACACACGGGTGACGGGATTGTTGCCTTTGAAGGACTTGTCGTCCTCGCCATAGTCGCTATTGAAGCAATCAATCCACTGTGTCAACTCGGTGGCATGGTCCTTGATTTGCTTGCGCGCGGGCTGGGCGCACGGGTCGCCATAGACCTCGGTGATGTTGTGCATATAGGTCACGGTGCCCACCGACACTGCCTTGTTTTGCCGCTCGGCGAATGGCTTCACGACCTTAAAGCGGTCGCCGTACACAAAGGGTTGCAACAAGAACTCCCCCTTGAACCAATCGTAGTACTTGGCGTAGATGAGCGAATATTTGCTCAGGATGCTCTCGTTGACCATGACGTCAACACCAAGTCGCCGCATCACGTCGGCTGGCGCGGTGGCAAAGTGGATAAAGCTATTCACCACCATTGCAGCAGGGTGACTTGAGAACAACATCTGGTTGCCGTAATAGCTGTAAACTATCACGATGTCATCGCGACGGATCTCTGTCTCGCTACGCAACACGGTCACCTTGCTGCTATCAATCTTGTTGAGGCGCAACGCGAGCTTGTGCTCCAGGAACCTAAAGGACTGCAGGAACTTGCTCGTGGTGCTGTAGGACAGCGACAAGCCGCGCTCGTTGATATAGCTACACACTTCTATATCATCGCGCGAGAGGAGATAATCAAGCAGATATTTATGCTTAATGGCAACCGATTGGCCGAAGATTATCTTGTTCAGTGTCTTCAGCAGGAACTCGTTGCCATGCAGATTTACAAAAACAATTCTCATTTAGTTTTTCGAATAAATTTACCGGCACTTTCCATGACTATTCCGACCACATGGCTGATGAGCCATGACGCACAGAAGGTCAGAACTATCGTCCATAGGACCACGAGGTTGATGTCATGGAAGATGGTGATGGCGGGCTGGTAGAACCAACTAACGGGACGAGTGAAAAATAGGGCGTGGAAAAACCACATATACACGCTTACCCCCCCCAATGTCTGTAGGACAGTCCTTAAGTATCGCAGCCTAAAGACGTTGAACAACAACACTATTCCCGCAATTTCGAGCGGGACATAGAAGAAGTCCAGACTAAATCCATACACCGAGCCACACAACCAGCGCGCAACCAATGGCAGCACAACCAATGCAATGCCGACACATCCTCCCACCGACCGCAATGGGATATGCAATCGCTCAAACAAGCGCTCATGGGCGAAATAGTAGCCCAACACCATGCCGGGCGTGCACAACATGCAATTGAATATAGCCAACAATACCTTGTTCTCCAAACAGCCGGGAATAGAGTGTACTCCAACCTCAAGGACGAATGCCACAAGAATTGCCACAATGCTATTGCGTAATGGCGCTCGATTAATGAACCGCGACACAAACGGCATCACTATCATCGCATAGATGAAGAAGTAAACAAACCAACTATAATAGTTGAAGTGCGAATCGATGCCGACAAGGTTGAACAACAATTTTATTACACTAGTGTGACACAATTCTTTGAAACACACCGGCACTGTAAATACGAACAATATCACCCAGAATGGTATCAGCAACTTTTTGATGTGCTGAATACTATATCGCAAGTCTTTGTCCTTAGAGAAGTTATATCCATATCCCACCATAAAGACAAAGATGCCGACACATATCTTGAACACGTCGTTGACATGAGCTAACGGCGCGTGCGAAAAACCAACATCTGCGAGGTAGAGGCCACGCCCATAGCAATGGAGCAACATCATGTAGATGATTGCTACTCCCTTGATGATTAGCGTGATATCCTTGCCAAATGTTATGTTGCCTTTAGTCGCTTACATAACGATCCAGGGTCCAGTCGCGATACCGGCTAATCTCAATGGGGCGGAAGATGTGACCATCCAACAGCATGGCGTATATGATGTGCGACAAGTACAGATGCCCGTAACCCTGCAGACGGGCGTAATAGTCGCAAAACTCCTTCGCGTCCTCAAAGCAGTAACCGCCGGCGTTGAAGTATCGGCTCACCACACGGCTCTCAATCACGTTGGTGATGTAATTCATATCATCAACCGCCACATAGCTCTTGTGTTGCGGGTCCACCAATTGCAGGTCCTCCAACGGATAGATGGCGATTCCGTTCTGGCGCAAAACCTCTGAGGCTGCGAAGTAGCAATCGGCATCCTTGATGAACACGGGTCCGCTGATGTACTCTTGCTCTATCACGCGACTTATCGTCTCGGGCTGACTTCCTGTTTGCTTTTCCAACACGCACACGCGCGACGAGCTCATTCCTAAGCGCCCAAACTGCAATTCCAACTGGCCACGCAGACCATAGCGCTCGTCGTGCTCGCGCAGGATGACAAACAGTATGTCGGTGAAGTTAGACAAGTCCATGCCGGAGATCGCTTTGACGCAACGCATAATGCCATCGTCGGTGTAGGTGAACGGCAACGGCAAGCGTGACGCATATTCCGGTTTGTTGCCGGCAACCGGCACTATCAGACTAAAGGTTTCCATATATGTCTGCTATCGTGTTCTTGAGGTAAACAACAATCGCCGGATCGGTCACGTATTGCAGAATGCGGAGGAAGTTCATCAGCTGCATCATGCCGTAATAGCGCGTGTACCACGCATATTTTTTCGCGAAATGCGCATGCAACTCGGCATCGATTTTGCGATTGACTATCTGCTGGCGCACGGCGTCAAAGTGCCTGGTGTACATCAGCTGGGACCACCCGTAAGCGGTGTCCTGACGCAGCTTGACGATGTCCATCAGCGGGGTCTCGACAAAGGAGTCGAGAAAGTCAATCAGGTAGTAGTTGTTGCCGCTAAACAGGATGTTGGAGAAAGTCAGGTCGCCATGACACTGCCCCACGGGCAACATCATGTCGCCACAGTTGGCAAATACCGCTCGCATCTGCGACATTAACCGCGACACTTCGTCATCGCCGCTCAACAGCGCATTGGCATTGACATGCGCTTCAACACTGGCAAACTTGTCGCGCATCACCGCTGCGGGCACGAGGGTCATGCGAGACAACGACACCTCGTGCTCGATGAAGCCTATCAACACCGCCGTGAGGTTGTGGATTTGGCTCGCCTCGGCCTGCTCGAAATACTCAATAAAATTGCGGCTGTAGACGTATTCCATCTTTATCACCGCCGATGCCTCGTCGCGCGACACATCCAGCACCGCGGGCACGCGCATCTGGCGATAGCCGATAGCCGAGGCTTGCCGCTGCTTCGCCGCCTGGTCACACAACCGATTCAGGTAGCCCTTGTCGCTCGTGGATTTATACACAAACAACTCGGTGCCCTCGCGCACCACTTCGATGCGGCAACCGGAGTGGCCTTGTACATCAATATGCTTCATTCCACTTGTTCACATTTATGAATCCGGCTCCACTAGCTTGTGCCGCCTCAAGCCCCACTGGTGAATCCTCAAAAATCATAGTCTCGCTCGGACTGATATTAAATCGCTTCATCACGGTGAGATAAATCTCGGGTGATGGCTTGCCGGCGGTCACATCTTCGCCAGCCAGCACGAGGTCAAAGTCGTCAATGGCATTGATGTGACGCAAGGCGTTCTCGAGGTTCTTCCGCCGAGCTGTCGATGCCACGGCGGTTTTGCCGCCGCAATGTCTGAACATCCTGATGAACTCCAGCAACGCGGCATTGACCTTGATGTGCTCGAAATATTCGGGATAGTACTCGGCCTTCAGCTCACGCACGCGCGATGCCACGGCGGCGTCGCGGACATTCATCGCCTCCATGAAGCGGTCAAAGCGAAACCCGAAACAGGCTCGGTACTGCTCGCGCGACAGCGACAGGCCCACCGCGCCAAACGCCCGCTCATACGCCCGATAGTTCGCCTCGAACGTGTCGACCAGCGTCCCGTCAAAGTCCGTCACAATCAACCGTATCATAGCACTCATCTAACAACAAATTAAACGAATTGAACTAATTATTATAATTCAAGGAAAGTTCTTGAAATCACGAATGTAGACTAATAAGTCCGAATGAAAACTAATTATGCACCCTATTCGTTTTAATTAGTTGCAATTCGCTTTAATTCGCATTCCTCAATCCTTAAGTCGCTGACACACGTGTCAGCCCTTGAATTCTAATCTATTTTTTGTATAATTATATCGTTTTGGGATTTTTTGTATAAATTTGTTAAATTTGTTGTATTAAAATGGTTTTAGCTATCGATTAGGAAGAAACAATCGCTCTCGATACAAAGACGTCTCTCCAAAATTAAACAGATATCCTAGTTTAAAGTTACCAGCTTTCAGATAATTGATCACCTGCGACTTGAACGCGGGTAACACTTCATTAACTGCCTTCAGCTCCACGACTATTCTGTCATAACATAGAAAGTCAACATAGAAATCATGATCAAGGATTTCACCCTCATAAGTAATAGTGAGATGTTTCTCACGCTCATATGGGATACCTCGTTTACGGAACTCTATCTCTAATGCATCTTGGTACACCTTTTCAGCAAACCCACAACCCAACACTGAGTGAACGTGTAATGCCGCCCCTACAATCTGAAAGCTCTCATCCCCGTACAAAAAATTGCCCATGATCCTAAATATTAATACAACAAATTAAACAAATTGAACTAATTATTATAATTCATGGATAAAGTGCTACTGCAGATTTTTGTATAAATTTGTTAAATTTGTTGTTTTAGCTCTTCCGGCGTGCCGTAGCTGTGGTACTCCTCCATTGTCGCAAGGAACACCGGCGAGCCGCCAGCGAGCAGATAGTTATAGAGCAGCGAGACGTAGAATTCGGCTTTGCCGTGCGTGCCATCGTGCAGCAGCTGATGCGCCACCCGCTTGAACTCCGCTCCGCTGGCAAAGAAGTATGCCCCACACAAAGCATGGTTTGAGATGGGCTCCTTCTCGGCTGTGCGGACCACAAGGCCGTCAGCGCCCACCTCGGCATAGCTGTACCGCGGGTCCTGCGACTCAAACGACACCAACGCGCCACCGCGCGCCTCATCGGCAGGCTGCGCAAGGGCGGCAGCTATCAGC
>CAMHDX010000051.1 GCA_946183895.1 uncultured Porphyromonadaceae bacterium
GGCTCGCGCTCGTCGGGCAAGTAACCGAGCAGACGCTTGACAGTGTTCACGCCCACATGTTCGCGCGTCTCGCTCTCGATGTCGTGAACCAGCTTCTCAATATCGCTGGCTGTGCTGAGGCGAAATCCCGACTTTTCGCGTAGTTTCTGTTCAACAAAAAGAGAAAATCTCATGACATAGATTGACTGAAATGGAAAATTAGATGACAAAATTATAAAACATTTACCATAAAACATTCATCCATTTCGTCCATTTATCCATTTCGTCCATTCTGCCCGATTTCCGGCAGGATTAGAGTCATCAAAATGTTGCATCACCATGGGTTCATCGTCAAATCAGTTCCTTCCATTGCCGGCACGCACGGCGGCATCAGCCACACCTGTCGGGGTGCTCCATGGCGGTGATGGCATCGCGCCAGTCGTCGCTCACGCGGCTGGGCGCGCCAGTGGCGAGGTCAATGTGGACCATCACGGTGCGACACACGCTCTTGTAGTGGCCGGTGGCAGTGTTGACCAGCACCTGTTCCATCACGAAGCTCTTGTTGCCTATCGACGCCACGCGGGTGAGCACCTGCAGCGGCTCGCCGTGGCGTGTCTGCTCCAGGAAGTCGCAGTTGACGTTGACCGCCATCACATTGACCTCGTTCCAGTCAATCGCCTTGCCGTGAGCCAGCTCAAAGTAGTGGGTCTTGCCCAGGTCGAACAGCTGGAAGTAGATCGAGTTGTTCACATGGCCGAGGGCATCAACGTCGTTGAAGCGCAGTTGGACCGGTGTGGCACAGTGGAACCGCTCGCGCGGCGTGAAGTCATTGGGGTGTTTATCGCTCATCGGAATACAATTTCTTTGATTACGTCCTTGCCCACCGCCTCGTTGAGGCGCTTGATGAGCACGGTGCGGTTCATCATCAGCTCGTTGCGCAGGCTCGCACTGGACAGGGCGACATACATCACGCCGCCGCGCACATCGCGGCTGATGGTGTAGCGGTTGATGCCGGGGCCCACCACCTGGGGCCACAGTGACGACGCGCGGTGCTCGTCAAACTCGTTGTCAAGATGCTCGTGGCGCAGCAGCTCGTCGAGCACCTCGCCCACGGTCTTTGCCTCTACCCGCTTCATTGCCTGTCGATGTTGATGCCGGTCACGATACCATCGGCGACGCGCATCATGGCATGGTCGCCCTCGAGGCGGCTCATGATGCGGTCCAGGTGCTCGCGGTTGGTGTCGGTGATGAATATTTGCCCAAAGCGCTCGCTTGCCACCACGCGGATGATGTTCTCGACGCGCGAGGCGTCAAGGCGGTCAAAGATGTCGTCAAGCAGCAGCAGTGGCGTGGCGGCACAGTATCCGAGCATATACTCAAACTGCGCCAGCCTCAGCGCGATGGTGTAGGTCTTGCTCTGGCCCTGCGAGGCGGTGAGGCGCATCGGGTGGTCGGCGAGGTTGAGCGTGAGGTCGTCGCGATGGATGCCGCGCGTGGTGTAGCCGATGACCAGGTCGCGCTGGCGGGTCTGGTCCAACGCCTGCTCCAGGGTCATGTCGTTCAGGTTGCTGGTGTAGGCTATCGACACCGGCTCGCCGTCGCCGGCAATGTCGCGATAGTAGCGCGTGAACAGTGGCGCGAAGTGCTCCAACCAGGCGGCGCGCTCACGATGAATGACGGTGGCGGCAGCGCTCATTATTTGCTCCACGGTCTCGTACAGCAGCGGGTCGCTCACCTCGTTGCGAATCATCGAATTGCGCTGTTCGAGCGCCTTGTTGTAGCGTATCAGGTTTGCCAGATACTCGCTGTTGCCCTGCGAGATGCTCATGTCGACAAAGCGCCGGCGCACCTCGGCGGGACCGCTAATCAAGTCGGCATCAGAGGGCGAGACCATGACCACCGGCATCAGCCCGATGTGCTGGCTCAGGCGCTTGTACTCCTTGGTGCCGCGGCGCATCACCTTGCGCTTGCCGCGCTGCAGGCTCACGGTGATGTCTTCCTCAACGTCGTGGCGGGTGTAGTGGCCCTGCAGCATCATGTACTCGCTGCCGTGGGTCAGCACCGTCTGGTCCGCCTGACCGGTGTGGCTCTTGCACATGCTCAGGTAGTAGACCGCGTCAAGCACATTGGTCTTGCCCATGCCGTTGTTGCCGATGAGGCAATTCACCTTGGGCGCAAACTCGATGTTAGCCTCGGTGATGTTCTTGTAGTTGAGGATTGACAGGCGGTTGAGTATCATGACAGGTAAAGTTGTGTCATCGCGTTGTAGTAGCGGTCGTAGGTCATGCTTGCCGCGAAATCGCGACGCGCGTTCTCACCGAGCCTTGTCCTGAGGTCCGGATGCTCAATCAGGTGGCTGAGGACGGCGGCGAGCGCCAGGTGGTTGTCGGGCTCGACGAGCATGCCGTTCGCGCCGTTGATGATGTACTCGGGCTGCGCGCCGTTGTTGGTGGTCACGACGGCCTTGCCCTCCATCATGTACTCCAGGCACGGCAAGCCCAACGCCTCGGGCTGCACGCTGGGCATCACACCGATGTCCGCCTGGTCAACGTAGCGCAGTATCTGCTCCCTGAAGCCCAGCAGCGACACGTTGTGCAGCAACTGGTTGGCGACAATGAAGCCCTTGAGCTGGGTCATGAACTTGGGGTGCCCGTCGCCGATAATCACCAGGTGATAGGTGCTCTTGTCCAGCTGGGTGACGGCGCGCACCAGCGTGTCGACCCCCTTCTCATGACTGAGCCTGCCGTGATACATGATGATCGCCTTGTCGGGGCCGATGTGCAACGCGTCGCGCAACACCGGCACCGGCAGCGTGTCGGGCATCACCGGCTGCTCAATCACGCTGTCGTGGATGGTGTGCCAGTGTTGCTTGTTGGCGCCGGGCAGCAGCGAGGCATAGTGGTCGCGCGTGAATTGCGACACAAACACCCACTTGTTGATGCTGCGATAGATGCGGCGGTAGATAAAGTTGGTGCGCACCTTACCCACCTTGTGCACCGAGGCGATGACCTGAGTGTTGCGGTTCTCGCTGATGCGGCGCGCGTATATTGCGGTCCACGCGTCGCGCATGTTGTGCACGTGCACAACATTGCGACCCGTGCGCAGCAGGGTCGCCAGGCGCACGGGACTGTCAATGTCGGTTATACCCTTGAGCGGCAGTATGGACACCGGCACCTCCAGGCGGCGAAAGTGCTTGAGCACGGCATCGTTCTTCTTGCACACCACCTCAACGTAGAAGCGGTCGTCGCCGCGCATCTGTGACACCAGGTCGTACACCTGCTGGCACGTGCCGGTCCACACGCTGTCGCTCACTATGTGAAATATATTCGTCATCAGGTTTACTTGACCGGGGGCTCGGGGGCGTTGAACAACTCGCGGATGCCGCCTATGCTGCCCAGCATGTTGCTTGCCTCAAAGGGCAGGAACACGGTCTTGGTGCGGTCGCCGCTCGCCACTTGTTCGAGCATCGAGATGTACTTTTGCGCCAACAGGTAGTTGGCGGGATTGGTGCTCTTGCCCACAGCCTCGGTGACCAGCTCGATGGCCTTCGCCTCGGCCTCGGCGCGACGAATGCGTGCCTGAGCCTCGCCCTCGGCGCGCAGAATCTCGGTCTGCCGGTCGGCCTCAGCCTGGTTGATGCGTGCCTCCTTTTGACCCTCACTCTGCAGGATGGCGGCTGCCTTAGTTCCCTCGCTGGTGAGGATGGTGGCGCGCTTGTTGCGCTCGGCCTGCATCTGCTTCTCCATGGCTTGCAGCACGCTCTGCGGCGGGGTGATGTCTTGCAACTCAACGCGGTTGACCTTGATGCCCCACTTGTTGGTGGCATCGTCGAGCACGGCGCGCAGCTTGGTGTTGATGGTGTCGCGGCTGGTCAATGTCTCGTCAAGCTCCAGCTCGCCGATGATGTTACGCAGCGTGGTCTGGGTCAACTTCTCGATGGCGTTGGGCAGGTTGTTGATCTCATACACCGCCTTGAACGGGTCGACAATCTGAAAGTACAGCAGCGCGTTGATTTGGGTCTGCACGTTATCCTTGGTAATCACGTTCTGCTTGTCGAAGTCGTACACTTGCTCGCGCAGGTCGATGTCGCTGGTGTACACATAGCGACCCGCTACCAGCGTGACAATCTCCTTGGGGCGGTCAATAAACGGAATAATGATGTTGACGCCGGGCTTGAGCGTGGCGTAGTACTTGCCCAAGCGCTCAATAATCTTGGTCTCGCTCTGCGGAATGATGACTATGCTCATCTTGACGACAATCAACGCCAGGACGATAATCGCGATTAAAATGATTGAACCGATATCCATGATTTATAGATTTAAAAAAACAACAATTAAACGCTCTAATTTGATATTATCATGTGTCGCTCGCGGGAAGCTTCACTCAACAAGGCGCCACTGTGATGATAATAGAATCGATAGCGACCACCTTGACACGCGCGCCCTCGTCGATGGCGTTGCCGCTCGCGCTACGCGCCTTCCAGTCATCGCCGTCAATGGCGACGCGGCCGTAACCGCCCTGCTCTATCGCCTGGCTCACCCTGCCCTCACGACCTATAATCGCCTCGGCATTGCTCGTGCGAGCGTCCTCGCCGCGATGCAGATAGCGCAGCACAGCCGGGCGGATAAACAGCAGCGACAACACCGACACCGCGGCGAACACTATCACCTGCACCGTGAAGCTCAATCCGCACGCCGCCGTGACTATCCCCGCCAACGCGCCGATAGCGAAACTCATGATAAAGAAATCGCCCGAAAACACCTCTAATATCAGGCACACAAAAAAGACCAATGTCCACAGTTGCCACAAGTGGGCTGAGAAATAATCAATTATCATAGCTCTCGTTTTTAAGTTTTTACAAAATTACCACGTTTATCGCTTATTTGCAACTTTTGTGCCAACAAAAAAATCAAGGTCCGGAACCCGCGGGGGCGACCGGACCTTGATTGAGCGTTATCGCGTGTAGATGCGGGCGCGCGTCATGCCGACTGCATCTTGTAGAACGAGCGGTACACGAAGTACAGACCAATCAGCACAAACACGATGCCCACAGCCGGAGCCAGGTTCATGAACTTGTCGCTGATGGCAATCTCCATCGCCAGCACGCCAAAGAGCGTCGTGAACTTGATGATCGGGTTGAGCGCGACCGAACTCGTGTCCTTGAACGGGTCGCCCACGGTGTCGCCCACCACGCTGGCGTCGTGCAGCTCGGTGCCCTTGGCCTTGAGGTCAACCTCTACTACCTTCTTGGCATTGTCCCACGCGCCGCCGGCGTCTGCCATGAACACTGCTTGGAACAGTCCGAACACCGCAATCGAGATCAGATAACTGATGAACAGGCATATCGCCTTCTCGCCACCGATGCTTGCCGGTGAGGACAGGCAGGCAAAGCCCAACGCGAAGCAGAACAGCGAGATGAAGATGTTGATCATACCCTTTTGGGCATACTCGGTGCAGATGCGCACCACCTCTTGGCTCTTGCTGATGTCGGCCTTCTTGGGGGCACTGGGGTCAAGCTTGATGTTCTCCTTGATGAACTCCACGGCACGGTTGGCTCCGGTGGTCACCGCCTGCATTGACGAGCCGGTGAACCAGAAGATGACACAACCACCCAGGATGAAACCTAACAAGCTGTAGGGATTGAGCAGGTTGAGCACGCGGGCGGGGTCAATGCCCAGGGTCTCCTGAATCATGAAGATGAGCGAGAAGATCATCGTTGTCGCGCCGGCAACGGCGGTGCCGATGAGCACCGGCTTGGCAGTCGCCTTGAACGTGTTGCCCGCGCCATCGTTTGCCTCGAGGTAGTACTTCGCCTTCTCAAAGTCGGGCGTGAAATTAAACTCGCCCTCAATCTCCTTCTTGGCCTTCTCCTTGTCGTCCTCAATGAGCGACAACTCATAGACACTCTGAGCGTTGTCGGTCACGGGACCGTAGCTGTCGACAGCGATGGTCACAGGACCCATGCCCAGCATACCGAATGCGACCAGGCCGAAGGCAAAAATCGTGGCATACGGGCCAAGCAAGCCGCTCATGTCAAACTGTGTGCCCGCCAGATAGGCGACAAGCAACAGCAGGAAGAAAACAAATCCGGTCCAGAACGAGCCGAAGTTGCCGCTCACCAAGCCCGAGAGGATGTTGAGCGACGCGCCGCCCTGCTGGCTGGTGCGCACCACCTCCTTGACGTGACCGCTCGTGGGCGAGGTGTACAACTTGGTGAACTCGGGGATGAGAGCGGCGCCCAACGTGCCACACGAGATGATTGTCGCCAAGCCAATCCACCAGTTGTTGCCCAGGTCCTTCAACATGAAGTAGCTGGCAACGTAGGTGGCGATGATTGACAGTATCGATGTGATCCACACCAGGCTGGTCAATGGTTTCTCAAAGTCCATGTCGTCGGCATGGCTGTAGCGCACCTTTGAGATCCAGCCGTTAACGTAGTAGGCAATCACGCTGGCGAGCACACCCAGGATGCGCATCACGAATATCCACACCAGCAGTTGCACCTGGAACTCCTGGGGCACGGCGAGCAGGATAAACGACACCAGCGCCACGCCGGTCACACCATAGGTCTCAAAGCCATCGGCGGTCGGGCCGATGCTGTCGCCGGCGTTGTCGCCCGTGCAGTCGGCAATCA
>CAMHDX010000052.1 GCA_946183895.1 uncultured Porphyromonadaceae bacterium
CCATCAGTAGTGAGTTCGGACACTTCTCGGATGTGGCATTCGGCATTGACCGCACCAACCTCTCCAATGAGATGCTGACGTTCAAGTCGCCCGCCTATATGCTTGAAGTGGTCAAGAACCTTCATCTTGATGTCAACTACACGGTTGATGGCGCATTTCACGTAAACACATTGTATGGCAAAACCCTGCCAATCAATGTGGCTTTCACCGACTTGAACGAAGGTGAAAGTGCCGGATTAACCATCAAGATCAATGAGGACAACACAGTGACATTGAGTGACTTTAGCCGGAATGGCGAAAAACTTGAGGGAAACCCAATTAAGGCAAAAATCTCATCAGTTATCAATTCACCTGTCGGCAAGTTGATTATCAGTCCTACCAAGTACTATGTTGGGCATGTTCAAAATCCCATCAAAGTGACACGTATGGCGCTGGATGACGCAACTCGTCAATGCGTGGCGCGCCTGTCGGTTGACAACACTGATAAGCAGTCGTCGATTCTTGACCTCAAGTACGATGACGTGTCACCAGAGCGCGCCGTTGACATCTTGAACAACTTGTTTGTAGTCTATAACAAGAAGTGGGTTGAAGACATCAATGAGCAAGCCATCAGCACCAGCCAGTTTATAGACGAGGAGTTGCGTCAGATTGAGCGAGAGCTCGGCAACGTTGATGCCGACATCAGCTCGTACAAGAGTCGCAACATGGTGCCCGATCTGGGCCAGGCATCGTCAATCTATATGCAAAAGGCCGAGGCTGTCGGCAATCAGTTGCTTGACCTGAACAACCAACTATACATGGCGAACTACATCCGCAAGCAGTTGACTAATGAGGCGGACAAGTACAAGCTGCTCCCGGGCAACTCGGGCATTAACAACACTAGTGTCGCAGCACAAATCACAAGCTACAACGAGAAGGTGCTTCAACGCAATGCGCTGGTTGCCAATAGTAGTACCAACAGCCCGTTGGTGCAAGACCTGGACCAAGCAATTGATGCCATGCGAGGTGCCATTGTAGCGTCGCTTGACAACGTGATTGCTACCCTAAAGGAACGCATCACCGGTCTGCGCAACAGTGAGGCGAGCACTCAACAAAAGATTGCCTCCAACCCCACCCAGGCACGTGACCTCTTGAGCGTTGAGCGCCAACAGAAGGTCAAGGAACAACTCTACATCTTCTTGCTGCAAAAGAAAGAAGAGAACTCGCTGTCCAAGGCCTTCACGGCATATAACACTAAGATGCTCAACCCGCCGTCCGGTAGCAAGGTGCCCAGCAAGCCGGTCAAGTTCAACCTGCTGATGATTGCATTGTTGCTCGGACTGCTGGTTCCGGCAGTGTTATTGTTTATCATCCATAACCTTGACAACGCTGTTCACAATCGTCGTGACCTGGAGAACCTCACCTTGCCCTTTGTCGGTGAAATTCCGTTGTCCTACAAGAAGTATAAGGGCTTGATGGCGTTGTTCAATCGCCGTAAGGAAAACCGCGAGATTGTGGTTAAGGAAAAGAGCAGCAACGTCATCAACGAGTCGTTCCGTGTGGTCCGTACCAATATTGAATTTATCACCGGCAAGGAGGATAAGTGTAAAACGGTTATGTTCACCAGTGCCAACGCCGGTTCCGGTAAGACCTACATCAGCATGAACCTTGCCATGAGCTTTGCCATCAAGGGCAAGCGCGTCATTGTCATTGACCTGGATATGCGCAAGGGTTCGTTGTCAACATTCGTTCAATCGCCCGGTCGTGGTATCAGCACATACTTGAGTGGGCATGAGGATAACATTGACAACGTCATTGTCAGTGGCACGTTGCATCCCAACCTGGATGTGTTGCCTGTTGGCTCGATTCCGCCCAATCCCACCGAGCTACTGTTTACCGACAGGTTTGAGACGATCATTGCCGAGCTCAAGGGCCGCTACGATGTGATGCTGATTGACTGTCCGCCAATCGAGGTGGTTGCCGATGCTGCTATCATCAACAAGCTGGTTGATGTCACAGTGTTCGTAATCCGTGCCGGCATCTTCGACAAGCGCATCTTGCCCGATGTGCAGCGCAACTATGACGAAAAGCGCTATCGCAACATGGTCGTTATCCTCAACGGCACGACAAGCGAGGACAATGGTTACGGCTACGGCTATGGTTACGGCTATGGTTACGGCTATGGCTACGGCAACGAGAAACGCCATTGATGATCAGTGATTAGAGACAGATTTTACTCAGTACTATCTAATTATCGACTAATTAATAACTTACGAATTAATTACATACATTAAGATGAAAATATCAAACGCTTGCTTTATGGGTTTGGGCTACATTGGATTGCCCACCGCAATTATCGCCGCCAAGCACGGCATCAAGGTTCATGGAGTGGACATCAATCCGCGTGTGGTTGACCTCACCAATGCCGGACATCTGCACATCATTGAGCCAGGCATGGAAGAGATGCTTCAAGACGTAGTCAAGAGTGGTATGCTGCATGCCAGTGTCGAGCCCAAAGAGTGTGATGCTTATTTCATGGTTGTTCCCACTCCGTTCAAGGGCGATCATGAGCCTGATGTGAGCTACGTGGAATCAGCCACTCGCATGGTGTTGCCGCTACTCAAGGAGGGCGACCTATATGTCATTGAGAGCACGTCACCTGTTGGTACCACCGAGCAGATGGCAGAGATTATCTATAGCGAGCGCCCCGAGCTCAAGGGTAAGATTTACATCGCCTATTGCCCCGAGCGCGTGCTGCCCGGCAACGTTATCTATGAGTTGGTACACAACGACCGCGTGATTGGCGGCATTGACGAGGCGTCGACCGACAAGGCCATCGAGTTCTACTCGCAGTTTGTGCAGGGCACGCTACATCGCACCAACTGCCGCACCGCCGAGATGTGCAAACTCACCGAGAACAGCAGTCGCGATGTGCAAATCGCCTTCGCCAACGAGTTGTCGATGGTGTGTGAGCGCGCAGGCATCAACGTGTGGCATCTCATTGAGCTTGCCAACAAGCATCCACGTGTCAACATCCTGCAACCCGGTTGTGGTGTGGGCGGTCACTGCATTGCCGTTGACCCGTACTTCATCACCGCCGCTTATCCTCACGAGGCGCAGATTATCGCCAAAGCTCGCGAGATCAATAACTACAAGAGCGACTGGTGTGTGGAGCGCGTCAAGAACGCCATGCTGCGATTCGAGTTGGACAATAAGCGCAAGCCGCACGTGGCAATGATGGGACTGGCGTTCAAGCCCAATATTGACGACCTGCGCGAATCGCCCGCCAAGCACATCGTCACTAGCGTGATGCAGAGCTGCAACAATGCCGACATCATGGTGGTTGAGCCCAACATCACCGAGCACAAGGTGTTCAAGCTCACCGACTATCGTGAGGCGTACGAGAAGGCTGACATCGTGGTGTTGCTCACAGCCCATGACCAGTTCAAGACGTTGCCGTGGCGCGATGACAAGGTGATACTTGACTTCTGCGGCATCTTCAAGAAGTAAACTCCTTGCAGTATATACTCACCGGCATAGCAGTGTATGGCGGCACCGCGCTTGTCCTGTTTTTACTGGGCATGCATGTGTGGCGCCGCGAGCAGCGCATGCAGCGTGCCGGTGGAGGTGAGTTATCGTTTTTCTCATGGGAAATTGTGGCGAGCATACTGTTGCTCGCCACAATAGCCGGACTGCGCTGGATGACCGGCTATGACCACGAGAAATACTATAACCAGTATGTGTCGGTGCTTGATACCGGCGAGTTCATGCGCATCTCTTATGAGCCGTTCTTCCGCTGGGTAACATATGCCTTTGCCGCCATCAAGGCTCATTTCACGCTCTACTTCGGTTTTTGGGCGCTACTGCAGTTCGGGTTGCTGTTCTATGGATTGCGTCATGACAAGCATTTGCTGCCGTGGGTAGCGTTGGTGCTCATGTTGGGGCCATGGTTCCTGTTCTACATGAACACTATACGCCAGTACGTGATCGAGAGTTTGTTCGTCGCGCTGGTTCCGCTGATTGCCCGTAAGCGCTTTTGGTTGTATGTGGCATGTGTGGTGCCCGCGGTGTTGGTTCATCGGTTCGCCTGGTTGCTCATTCCGCTCTACGCCTTCGCCTTTGTGCCGATCAAGCGCATTGGGCGTCCGTGGTTGGCGTTGAGCTTGTTGGGCGTCGCATTGTTACTGGGAATTAAACCTGTGTGGCTCACCATGTTCCGGCCGGTTGTGTCATGGTTCGCCTCACTGGGCTTAGGTTGGTGGTACGAGCAGGACTTCGTCGAAGTCATTTCCGGCAACTTCAGACAAGTGAGCTATGGTCCCTCGCGCATCGTGTGCCTGGCGACTGTGGTAATGATTGTAGCGCTATATCCGCACGTGAGACGCTATTTCAAGCACGACAAAGCCTTGCCGGTGTTTTACGCAATCATGATAGTGGGGGAGTGCCTACACAATCTGCTGGTGAACACGTCGTTCTACTTTTTGCGTCCGGTTGAGCTACTCACCATTTGCACACTGGTGATGACGGCTTACACGTTGTCCTACTTGTACCAAAAGCGCCGCTACATACTCTTGCCGTTGATGCTCATTGTCTCTTGCAGCAACGCGACAATTGACCTGGTGAAGTCGGTTGTCACGCCCTCACCAACCACCGTAGTGGCGCAGTACCACTTCTTCTTTGAGGACTACAAGTTGCCCGTTGACTTGCCATAAAGAATTCACGATGCTGAGATACCCCATAGGCATACAGTCGTTCTCCGAGATTCGAAAGGGAGGATATGTTTATGTTGACAAGACGGCTATTTTGTATAGGCTGGTCAATCAATACAAATATGTCTTCTTGAGTCGTCCGCGTCGTTTCGGCAAGAGCCTGCTGTTGTCAACAATAGAATGTTATTTCAAGGGGCTTCACGACCTGTTTGTCGGGCTGAAGCTTGATGAGCTTGAGCATGAGTGGAAGGAGTATCCCGTGTTGAGGATAGACCTGAACATGGGCGACTACACGTCGGTGGAGGCTTTGCGCCGGCATCTTAGCTCAATCTTGTCAAAGTTTGAGCGCATATACGGTGCCGACGTGACCGACACCACACCATCAGAGCGTCTCGCCGGAATTCTGAGCCGTGCCCATGCCGGCAGTGGCCGTCAGGCGGTTGTCTTGATTGACGAGTACGACAAGCCATTGCTCAATAACATAGATGGAGAAGAAACTCTGAGGAACGGACTTCGGGCAGAGCTCAAGTCGTTCTACTCAGTGCTGAAGTCTTGTGATGAGGACATCAAGTTCGCGATGCTCACCGGAGTGAGCCGTTTCTCGCATGTGAGCATCTTCAGCGATGTGAACAACCTGGTTGACATCTCGCTGGATAACGATTATTCGGCGATATGCGGAATAACCGACGAGGAGTTAGATAGCGATTTTGCAGAAGTTCTCCCAAACCTAGGCGCACAAACCGGACTATCAAGCAGCGAGGCGCGCCGGATGTTAAAGCTGCATTACGACGGCTATCGATTTTCGCCACGTGGAGTGAGTGTTTATAATCCATATAGTGTATTACGCACCTTTGCTGGAGGCTCGTTCGGGTATTATTGGTCGCAGACTGGCACACCATCGTTTTTCGTTAAATTGCTGAAAGCTCAACAAGTGGACTTGTCAAGCATTGATGACGAGATGTATGCCGATGAGACTGACTTGACCGACATTGATAACCTTGAGCGCAACGTGGTGGGGTTGATGTTCCAAACGGGCTACTTGACCATCAAGGGATATGATTCAGTTAGCGAATTATACACGTTGTCTTTGCCCAACGATGAAGTGCGCAAAGCGTTCCTGAAGTTTCTGTCCAGGTCTTATTATCCGCAGGCATCAACGAGGTTCGGCGGCATTACTCTCAAGACCATCTCGGCAGCGTTGCAGGCGGGTGATGTTGATGAGATGATGCGGTTGATGCAGGCGTTGATAGCGTCGATACCGTGCGAGACGCGAGATGAGCGTATGCTCGAGCTGCATTACCGCAATATGTTCTACCTGGTGTTCAGCCTGTGTGGACACCGCGTACAGGTGGAGCGACCCGTGCTGCACGGTCGCATTGACGTGGTGATTGAGACGCCCAAGCGGGTGTACCTCATCGAGCTCAAGCGCGGCGACAACCTCGAGGAAGCCGTGCGCCAGTTCCACGACCGCGACTACCGCGCCGCCTACGCCGGCGACAGCCGCGCCACCGTGCAGATTGCAGCCACCATCAACGACGCCACCCACAACATCGCCCGCTGGCAAGTCCTGGAGTAATTATGATTAAAGTCACAGTAGTAGTTCCGGTGTATAACGCAGGCTTGCGATTGAAGCGGTGTCTTACATCTCTTGCCGCGCAGACTTATGCGGACATCGAATTTATTGTTGTTGACGACCATAGCAGCGACAACAGTATTGAGGTGCTTGAGGGATTCTTGACCGAACGCCCTGATTTTGCCGCACGGACGACCGTGTTGCGCCATGATGTGAACCGAGGCAGTGCTGCGGCGCGCAAGACCTGCATGCAAGCCGCGACCGGCGACTACATCATCCATGTGGATAGCGATGACCATGTTGAGCCGCAATATATAGAGACGTTAGCGACCACGGCTGCGGCGACCA
>CAMHDX010000053.1 GCA_946183895.1 uncultured Porphyromonadaceae bacterium
CGAACGGCAGCACCGTACTGTTGCCGTAGGGCACCGCAACGCCGGCACCGATGCGCATCGCCACCGAGCTGCGGGGACTGAAGTTGTGCGTGTACATGTAGTCGCCCTCCAGCTTGAAGTACTGCGCGTAGCGTATGCCGAAGATCTCGTAGCTCTTGCTGTCGGCATCGCGCTTGGCGCCGGTTATCTGCGAGATGCCGTACAGCAGGTTGCCGGCGGTCTCGGCGGCGGCGCGGATGGTGTACACGTCGCGCTGAAACTGCCGCTGGCGCGTCGTCCCTGGCGCCTGCTTGTTGGTGCGGTAGAAGTTGTAACCCATCCGCATGATGAAGTGGTTCTCGTAGCTGTAGCGCAGTATCGGGTTGGTGATGTCGTCAAGGAAGTTGAGACGACTCTTGGGCAGGTACACGTAGTTGAGGTCGACCAGGTTGAACGTGTGGCGCATCTTGCCGCCCTGCTCGTTCCAGTTGTAGCGCCATGCCGCGCCGGCAATTATGCGGGTGTACTCGGGACGTTTCTGGTAGTTGAATTTGGTGGCGAGCTCGGTGGTGGCGAGGATTCTCTTCTTGGTCTCGCGGCGCAGGAAGGGGAACTTGAACTTGGGGTACGTGATGCCTACCTCGCCGGCATATTCGCTGTAGTTGTTGTTGATCAGGCCGCTGATTTTGCCCGACAGGCTCTCGTAGCTCACGCGGAACTTGGCGTTCAATCGCTCGCTGCCGCGCATGATGTTGCGGTGTGAGTAGTCCAGACCGACGCCGAAGCCCAGGTCGCCGTCGCTGTTGGTCCCCTCGAGCGATGCCGACAGGCTCTGGCTCTTGCCGTGTTGCATCATCACCCACGCGTCAACCCACATCTCGCCGCCCACCTCGCCCACGGGGCGCATCTCGATGTTGACGTTCTTGACGATGCCGAGCCGTGTCAGCGCCTGATAGGTGCGCTGGATGTCGTTTACGTTGTAGATCTCGCCGCTGATGATGTAGTTGCACTCGCTCAGCGCGCGGCTGCGCAGGTAGTGGTCGCTCTCGTCGTAGTACACCGTGATGCCGTCAATCTCGAGCGAGGCGAGGCCAACAGGCGCCTCGCGCATGGTCACAGGGTCGTAGTTGAGGATGTAGTTCACGTCGCGAATGCGCCACTGCCGGTAGGGCGACCAGTCTTGCTCGGCCGGCGGCACGATGGCGAGCGTCAGGTCAACGTCGGTGCTGCCTTGCAGCGTGTCGGCGATGAAGGTGATGTACTCCTTGCTGAACGCGTAGTAGCCGCGGGACCGCAGTCGGTCGGTGATGGCCTGGCGCCACGTGTTCAGGTTGTTGAGGTTGAACATGTCGCCGGGCTTGATGGCGAACTCGGCACTGTCCCGCAGGATCGCGTGACGCAGACTGTCGTTCGCGATGTCGTAGCTGATGGTGTTGATGTGATAGGGACGGTTGAGCGTGATGTCGAACCGCACGCGGGCCTTCTTGTGGGCGCTGTCGGTGTTGACCGTGGTGTTGACAATGTTGTCCATGTAGCCGCGGTTGACCAGTGCGGTGTGCAACTGGCGCTCGCTGCTGGAGGTCAACGCGCTGTCGTAGATCACCGGCGGGTTGCCCAAACGGCGTATCCAGCGGTTGATCCACCGCGTCGTGTCCTTGCCCGACAGGTTGTACAGGCCCAGTTGCAGCTTCAGACCGCCCAGCACACGGTGGTTCTCGTTTTGGCGCAAGTAGCTGGTCAGCTCCAGCGGGGTGACATCCTTGGCGGCGCTGTCAAACTTGATGACCACGCGGTCAAGCAGCAGCTGCCCGTCGGGCACATGGCGCGTCGACGAGCAACTGCCGGCAACCAGCAGCGCCAGCATGCACAACACTGCCGCCATACCATGAGTGATATGGCGGCGGGTGTGAGTGGATTGTGACTTTCTCGCTACTTGCATCGGTCCGGAGGCGAGTGGGGATTAACGGCGCTCTTGGAACGCGGTCTGATACTTCTCAATCAGCGCTTTGAAGCCGTCGTGCCGCCTCACTAACTTGAGGTTGACGTACGGGTTCTCGTTAATCATTACCTCGTACAGGTTGCCATAGCCGTTGGCGAGCGCCGTCTCGAGGTATTGCATCGCCTTGTCATTGTCGTCCATGTCGCTCATTAGGGCTGCGGCATAGTAGTATGCTTCGCCGCCAATGGCGGGCTCGTCTTTGATTATCTGCTCGGCCCATGCCCGTGCCTCGTCGGCTCGAGCCATCTCGTGCAACGCGAATCCGCGTAGCGATTCCATGTCGGTGTCGCCACCGGCTATCAGGGTCTGGAAGTCGGCTTTAGCCGCGTCAATATTGCGCAGGCGGTACTTGTTCACCCAGCCGCGCATCATCAGTGCCTCGGCCTTGACATCGTCGTTATTGACGGCGGCGTTGAGGTAGTTGAGCGCCTCGGTGTCCTTGCGCTGGGCGATCATCAGGTGTGCCTTGGCGATGAGCAGCGGACCGTACTCGGCGTTGATGGTGGCGGCGTCGTTGAGCAGGCTGTTGGCGGTCTCGAAGTTGTCGCCGCGACCGCGGTAGCGCTCAATGCGTGCCTTCAGCAGAAAGTAGTCGGGGTCGCCGCTGTGCATTTGCAGCGCCTTGTTGATGTTCACGAGCGCGTCGTCCCATTGCAGCAGGTTGGCCTGGCACAACGCGGTGTTGTAGTACACCGTGTGGTAGTCGTACAGGTTGTAGTCGATGATGGCTTTGAGGTTCTTCAGCGCTTGGCCGTAGTGCAGGTGCTCAATCGCGATGGACGCGCGCACATAGTACAGCATGCCCACGCGGGGCGCGCGCTCGATGTTCTCGGCTAGGGTCGCCATCACGTCGTCATAGTTGGTGTCGCTCAGCACTACCAGCTCGCGTAGCGGGGGCATCATGTCCTCGCTCACGGTCATCGCCTGCACGTAGTTCTGGATGGCGGGCACTACCTCGTCCATGTCGCGCAGCACGTCGGCGCGATTCATGTACACTTGTTGCTCGGTGGGGTAGAGCTTGACTGCCTCGTCAACCAGACGCGCGGCTTCCTCATAGTTGCCTTTGCGCACCGCTACCTTGGCGAGACCGTGCATAGCGACATAGTTGGTGGGCTCGGCGCGCAGCAGGGCCTTGTAGCTCTCCTCGGCCTGGTCGTTCTCGCCCACGCGCATACTCACGCGTGCGAGCATGTCGCTCGCCACGTCATTGCGGGGCTTGAGCTCGAGCGCCTGCTTGAGGTCGGCAATCTCGTTTTGATATTCGCCGCGGGCATCGTAGATGCGGGCACGCAACAGCAGCTCGTCAAACCGCAAGTCTACCTTGCTGCGGGGGGTCTCGTCAAGGGCTTGATTGACGTCGGCAAGGGCGTTGAGAAACGAGCCGAAGTAGTAGTGCTGGTAGGCACGCGAGAAACGGGTCTCGTAGTCGTCGGGATTCTTGGTCAAGTACTCGTCGTACACCTTCATCACCGCCTCGTTCATCTTGGCTTGCAGTTGGCTGTCGTTGTCCTGCGCCCATCCTGCAGGGGCAAGGCACGACAAGGCAATGGCTGCGATTAGTGTTTTTGCTTTCATCTTTATTATTATAGTGTTATTGTTTATTGCAACGGACTGTGTAGCGGTTGGTCAATCATTGTGCATCGGCGGTTTCAACTGGTCGACGGCATGAATGGTCATCACTGCGGCGACGGCGGCGGTCTCGGTGCGCAGGCGGCTGTCGCCCAACGTGACCGGTTGATAGCCTGCCGCGAATGCCGCCTCGACCTCGGCGGGCGAAAAGTCGCCTTCGGGACCAATCAGGATGGTGACGTCGCTGCCGGCAATGTGGCTCGTGGCGAGCGACCGGCGCTGCTCGCGAGGCAACGAGGTGTCGCAGTAGGCGATAAACCGCTCGCCCGCGGTGGGCTGTGCCAGTAGCTTCTCTACCGGCGTCAGCTCGTCAAGACGGGGCTTGACGCCTTTGAGCGATTGCTTCATCGCGGCGATGATGATGCGCTCCAGTCGCTCTAACTTGAGCACTCGCCGCTCGCTGTGCTCGCCCAGCAGGGGCACAATGCGGTCTACGCCCACCTCGACCATCTTTTCTACCGCCCACTCCAGGCGCTCCATCTGCTTGGTGGGCGCGATGCCCACAGTGATGCTGTGACCCCAGTGCGGTGGCATCGCCGTGCTGCTGTCAATCGCCACAGCGCACCGCTTGGGGTGCGCCATGGCGATGTGGCAATGGTATAGTGTCCCGCGCCCGTCCACCACGTCAAGCCGGTCGCCCTCGCTCAGTCGCAACACACGCACGGCGTGCTGCGACTCGTCTTCGGGCAACAACTTGGTTGTCAATATGTCGGGCGCGTAGAACATCGTTGATTTATGCCTGCTTGAGTTGACCTTGCTCCTTGCGCGGGTCCTTGAAGATCAGGTAGAACGAGACGGCGACTACCAGCGCGTAGATGGCAAACGTGTACCACGCGCTCTGCCAACCGGCAATCTGAGCCGCGGGTTCGGTTTGACTGTACACAAAGTGGTTCACCACCGCCTGGGCTGACAGGGTGCCGATGGTGGCGCCGATGCCGTTGGTCATCACCATGAACAGACCTTGCGCACTGCTGCGAATGCTCTCATCAACCTGGGTCTCGACATACAACGCGCCACTGACGTTGAAGAAGTCAAATGCCACGCCGTACACGATGCACGACAGGATGAACAGCAACACGCCGGGCATGCCGGGATCGCCCAGACCGAAGAACCCGAAGCGGAACACCCACGCGACCATCGAGATCATCATCACGTTCTTGATGCCGAAGCGCTTCATGCAGAAGGGGATGAGCAAGATGCATAGCGTCTCGCTCATCTGCGAGATCGAGATCAACGCGTTGGCGTGTTGTGCCGCGAACGTGTCGGCGTACTCGGCTATGCTCTGGTAGGCGCTCAAGAAGGGGTTGGCAAAGCCGTTGGTGATTTGCAGCGACACGCCCAGCAGCATCGAGAAGATGAAGAAGATCGCCATGCGTGGAATCTTGAACAGCGTGAATGCGCGCAGGCCCAGGATGTCAACCAGCGAGTTCGAACCCTTGACTGCCGATGTGGGACATTGGGGCATTGTCAGCGCGTAGCATGCCAACACGAGGCTCAGGCAACCTGAGAACACAAACTGGGTCGGCGCGTGTTGCAACCCGCCAAAGTCGCTGGTGAGCATCGCGCAGATAAAGCCTACCGTGCCAAACACACGCAGCGGCGGAAAATCGCTCACGGGGTCCATGCCTGCCTTGGTCAGCGCGTTGAAACCCACCGAGTTGCTCAAGCCGATGGTGGGCATGAAGAAGGCTACACTCAGGGTGTACAGCGTGAACAATGGTCCGAACTGAACCGCCTCGCCGGCGTTGATGGCATACATGCCGGCGGCTATCATGAATGCTCCGGCAAGAAAATGGCTGAGCGACAGCACGCGCTGCGCTTGTATCCAACGATCGGCGACAACTCCAATGAGCGCCGGCATGAATAGCGACACGATGCCCTGCACGGCGTAGAACCAGCCGATGTTCTCGCCCATACCCACTTTTGCCAAGTAGCCGCCCATTGATGTCAAGTAGGCGCCCCACACGGCAAATTCCAAAAATAGCATCACCACAAGGCGAATGCGCAAGTTCAGATTCTTCATAGTTTGGTTTCTTTGGTTGTGATATATTAGTAATTTTGTTTTAATCGGCAAATTTAAACATTTTCTTCCGATTTCGCGCTATCTTCAACGCCTTTTGTTTTCGCAATGATGATTTTTTGGATGCGCGAGGCCTCCTCGTATGCCTCGTTCTCTACGTGCTGAGCCAGCAAGGCGCGCAGTTGCTCCACGTCCATGTCTTCGGGACGGCGTGATATCTCCTCGGGGCTGTCCTCGTCTTCCTGTATCTTAATCGCTAACTTCGTCATCACATCGTCCGAAACCATGATCGGCGCATCGTGGCGCAGCGCCAAGGCAATCCCGTCGCTGGGACGACCGTCAATCTCCATCACCTCGCCCTCGCGCTCGAGCGCCAACGTGCCGTGAAACATGCCGCCGTCGTCACAGGTGATATCCACTCTTGTCAGCCGTATGCCGTAGGCGCGCAACACGCTGGCAAACAGGTCTTGCGTGATGGGACGCGGCACGGCGACGCCCGATAGCTTGATGGCTATCGCGGCGGCCTCGCTCTCGCCGATAATCAGCATCATGTGGCGCTCGCCACCTTTCTCTTTCAGTATGACAACGAAACCATCGCCTCCCTTGTTGGCAATGGCGACACCCTTTACTTCAACTTCTATCATAATTTTTACGCCTTTTACGTCCCCGCATTGTGCATTGTGCATTGTGCATTGTGCATTCTGCATTGTGAATTCTGCATTGTGCATTGTGCATTGTGAATTGTGCATTGTGCATTGTGCATTCTGCATTGTGCATTAACTTATCACCCCGCTGCCGTAGCACAACC
The DNA here is from genome assembly GCA_946183895.1 of uncultured Porphyromonadaceae bacterium. Classification (GTDB taxonomy): domain Bacteria; phylum Bacteroidota; class Bacteroidia; order Bacteroidales; family Muribaculaceae; genus Sodaliphilus. The sequence continues at coordinate 6,436 of CAMHDX010000053.1, forward strand.
GGTGCTCGCGGTCGTACAGCACCGCGAACTGTCCGGGGGCGATGCCCTGCACGGGCTCGTCGCTATGCAACAGCCAGGTGTCGTCGGTGCCGCGACGCAAGGTGCCGGGGATGAACGCGGGCATGTGACGGTTCTTGAACGTGACCTCAACCTGCCCATCGCTCTCTTGCC
>CAMHDX010000054.1 GCA_946183895.1 uncultured Porphyromonadaceae bacterium
ATTGGTACCCAGTGTGATGTCGGCACACGCGGGATAGGATGAGAAACTCGTCAGGCCGGTACACTCTTCAAAGGCGTTGGGGCCGATGGATTCCACGCCGGCGGGCAACTCAAACGCCTCAAGGGCTTTGCAATTGTAGAACGCTCTATTTCCTATGCTCGTCACGCCCTCGTTGAGGGTAAACGTCTGGAGGGCGGTGCATTCATAGAATGTTAAGGCCTGAACCTGGTTGATGACGGAGTTGTTGGTCACCGTGGTGAGGTCGGTGCAGTTCTGGAAGGCACCCATGCCGAGCGAGGTGAGCGATGAGGGCAACAGCACGGCCTTGAGCGGAGTGAAAGCAAAGGCGAAGTCGCCAACAGTCTGGACTGAACCCAGATTGAGAGTCGTCACGCCGCTCCCGTAGAACGCGTTATTGCCGATGGAGGTCACCGAAGCGGCGATTGACGGTTGACGCAGAAATTGGAAACTATGGCACAAGTAGGCAGGGATGTGAACAACACCATTCCTGAAGTTCACCTGGGTGATCTTGGCGCGAGAGCTATAGAAAGGTGAGGATGTGGGGGTGCTCAAGTCGGGATAGTTAGCCGGCTCCCAGTTGACTGTCTCAATGACGGTGCAGCCTGCCAACAGATTATTGGGAATATTGTTGACGGTTTTGCCGATTGTCACTTCGTTGAGCGAAGTTGCCGCCGAGGCAAACGGGCTCGCGCTGAAGTTAGGCATCGTAGCGGCATTCCAGGTCAGGCGCTCAAGTTGGTTACAGCCCCAGAACGCGTTGCCGCCTATTGAGTTCACGGCAACACCAATCACGAGGGTTTGCAACTTAGTGCAGCCGCTGAAGGCCTCAGCGCCAATGCTTTTAATCATTGCTGACCGGAGTATTGCGCCCGTGATATAAGTGTTGCCCTTAAAGGCTGTGGGCGCAACTGACGTGCACAAATAGACACGATCGTCGCCACCAAAGATAGATGAGTTATAACCATAATCGGCGAGATTGTTGTCGTCAATATAGATCATTTGAGAGTTCGAGCCCGAGGTGATGTTCACTAAAGCCATCTCGCCGGTGCTGCTATCGGTGGCAGGCTTGGTGTAAACGTAGTAGTGCTTGTCAGATATATTGTTAGGGGTGGCCACGACATCATAGCAATCCTTGCTCAGGGTGGGCACCATAAAGGTGGTGATGCCGGTGGCAGTCGCCTTGGAAACGGCGTCCTCGGTGGGCAGATAGAGTTTCCCCTTGAGGGTGGAATAGGTGCGGAAGGCCGTCGTGGCAATGTTGGTTGCCGACGGATTGAGCGTGGTCCACTTGATAGTGGACACGTTGGAGCCGAGGATGACGTTGCCTCCGATCTCGGTGAGCGAGCCGGGCAGGGTTAGTTCGGTGAGTTTGTTGCAATTGGAGAAGGCTTCCCAGCCGAGGTACCTCGCGCCGAAGCACACCTTGGCCGTGGTGAGTTGCGGCATACCGGTAAAGGCTCCCTGCTGGATATAGACCTGCATCGTCTTGCCATTCAGTTTCATGAAACCGGGCACGGTGAGACTGGTTGCCGAGTAGCGCGGCACCACGTCGGCGCCGACGAGCACCGCCTCGGTGCTGGACGTCTTGTTGTAGATAAAGTCACCATAGGCGACATACTGCGACGTGTCGACCTGCTCATCGGTGATGTCGACCGCCGAAGTGGCAAGGGGGGCGTTGGTCAGTTGATATAGTCGTTGTCGGTCGAGATAGTAGTGACGCTCGCAACGTGCGCATAGCTGCTTGAGGTGTGCGCGTTGAAGTGGATGTTGGTCGTCTGCTTCAAGCCGCGCTCCACTGTCGGAGTGGCGGCGGACGACCCGATAGAGAGTTTCTTGAGGTTATAGATGCCGTTCTGAGCGCTCGTGAAGTTGCACTTGGCTATTTGCAGCCACACGTTGTTGGTCCCTTCGCGACCCTGCAGCGCATGACTGTTGGTCGACTGCAGGTTGAGCGTGCCGGCTCCGGTGATTGTCAAGTTGCAGTTGTACATGCCGATGGCGTTCTGCGAGCCGGCGGTGCTGATAAACGTGGTGGTGCCACTCACAATCTCCAGTGAGACAATGCCACCGCACACCATCGCGCTGGCATTGTTAGCCGTCATCGAGTTGGTGCCGCTCATCTTGATAAAGAGGTTGGTCACGTCCTTGCAGTCGATGCCGTTGTTGTTGCTGCCCGAGCGGTTGCACACCACGTTGTTGATGGTCAACACCCTGGTGGTGGCATTGTAGGACACGGTGCCTCCACCGGTGGACAACGTCGTGGTGCCGGTAATCTTGTTGCCGTTCACCCAGATGGTCTCGGCAACGGCTCCGGCCGCCGTGAGCATGGCCATCGCCAATAATGCAATAAATTGTTTCATAATCTGTTCGGTTAAAAAAACGATAAGTACCGCAAACAATAGTATATTTGGTGACAAAGGTAGTGCAAGGCGAGCGTAATGGCAAGAAAACGGCAAAAAAAAATCTTTGTGAGAAGCCATACTTTCAGTTCCAAGCACGTTATCGGCCGGTGAGCAATCTCAGTTTTGCGCCGTCTATGGCAGGCGCCGTGTGGGCAAGACGTATCTCATAAGATGGATAACCTATTCACGTAACCGATGCTTGCGGATACTTAAAAAATACTAAATTTGAAGGGGTGGATAGTGGTGGTGTGGCGCGAAAGCAGTAAATTAGCATTTTTAATGTGTGACAAAGCGGGCACGCTGTGCCGCGGCGTTTGCACATCTGATTATTAACCTTGATTTATCCGGTCTGCCTTATGCTGCAATATCGAGTTAAACCGTTGTTCTCGCTGGTGGGGTTGCTGCTCGCCGCCTTTGTGATTTTCTTCGCGCTGTCATTGTGTCGTGACGGTGTTCCGCTGTGGGACGGTGCGACGCTCAAGACGGCGACGTTTGTCCGCGACCTGTTTGGTGGCGACACATCGGCGCCAGCCGACACGACAGCCACCACCACTGTTGACGTGGGCAAGGCCGAGCAAGAGCAGCCCGAAGCCGCAGCCGCCGCGCCCGCCGTCAGGCAGCCGATGGACACGGCGCCCAAGACGATACTGTTCATTGGCGACTCGATGCTTGACGGCCTGCAGCCGCGCATGGCGGCGTATGCCAACCACAACGGCCACAAGCTCTACGGCGTGAGGTGGTACAGCAGCACGACCGAGGTGTGGGGCTCGTCGACGCGCCTCAAGCAGTTTATCGGCAAGTACAAGCCGGACTATGTGATCATCTGCCTGGGCGCCAACGAGTTGTTTGTGCGCGACATCAAGGCCAAGCGGCAACGCTATGTCGACGAGATGCTGCGGCAGATAGGCACCCTGCCCTACATCTGGATTGGTCCGCCCAACTGGCGCGAGGACACCGGCATCAACGACATGCTGGCGGCGAGTTGCCGCAAGGGCTCGTTCTACCTGAGCAAGAACGACAAGTTTGAGCGCGGCAAGGACGGCGCGCATCCCACCCGAGCGTCTGCCGCCGCGTGGTGCGACCGTGTGTGCCGGTGGATTGTCAACGACAGCTACTACCCCATCCGCCTTGACACACCCGACAAGAAGTTCGGCACGTCCAACGGCACCGAGGTGCTGCAGCCCAATCAAAAGTAACACCCATCCCCCAACTCATGTTCAAATCATGGAATTTCTCAACAATATATTGACAATGTTGACGCCCACTCCCGGCGAGCCGCTGATGATGTCGTCGGGCCTATTCTGGGTGCTGATGCTGGTGTTCCTGCCGGCGCTCGCCGTGTTGCAGTCACAGCGCCGGCGCATGACGTTGTTTGTCACGGCGTTCTCGCTGCTGTGCGCCATCAAGGGCAGCGGCGTGTTGGCCCTGCTGATGCTGCTCACCGCGGCGATGGACTGGGTGACTGCCCAAGCCATCGCCACCTGCAACGATGACCGGCGCCGACGCGTGATGCTGTGGGCATCGATTGCGTGCTCGGTGGGGCTGCTCGTCTACTTCAAGTACGCCAACTTTGCCCTCGCCACGTGGCACGACATCGTGGGCGGCAACTTCGAGCCGCTGGACATCATCTTGCCGGTGGGCATCTCGTTTTACACATTCCGCACGGTGAGCTACGTTGTCGACGTGTATCACGGCAAGATGCGCCCTGTCGACAGCTTGCTGGACTACGCGTTCTACCTGACGTTTTTTCCGTGCATGGTGGCAGGTCCCATTGTGCGCGCCGCCGACTTCATGCCGCAGCTATACAACTACAAGGCAGCAAGTCCCCGCGCCGTGTGGGACGGACTGTGGCAATTCATGCTGGGCGTGGTCAAGAAGTGTGTGTTCGCCGACTACATCGCACAGTATGTCAACATCGTGTACGGCTCGCCGTCGGGCTATAGCGGCTTTGAACTGTTGGTAGCTGTATTGGGCTTCTCGGTACAGATCTACATGGACTTCGCGGGCTACAGCGACATGGCGATAGGCATGGGTCGGGTGATGGGCTTTGACCTGGGCGAGAACTTCAACTTGCCATACCGCTCGCTCAACGTGACGGAGTTCTGGCGTCGCTGGCACATCTCGCTCTCGCAGTGGCTCAGGGACTACATCTACATTCCGCTGGGCGGCAATCGCAAGGGCAAGGTGCGGCAGCACCTCAACCTGCTCACCACCATGCTGGTGGGCGGCATCTGGCATGGCGCCAACTGGAACTTTGTGGTCTGGGGAGCCGGTCACGGCATCGCGTTGTGTGTCCACAAGGTGCTCATGCCGCGCCTCAAGGCGATTGACAACACGCGCGCCGTCACCATCGCGTCGGGTGTTGTGACCTTTGTGGTCGTCAGCCTGCTGTGGGTGTTCTTCGCCACGCCCGATGTCGGCACGGCATGGGGCATCATCAGCGGCATGGTCACGCGCTTTGACGCCGCCTACATTCCGGTGCTGGTCAGCCGCAGGCCGCTGCTGTGCGTGTTGCTGCTGCTTGCCGCCGTGAGCCACTACATGCCCACACGCTGGCTGCAGCGGGCGCGCGAGTGGTTCGTCGCCGCGCCGTGGTGGGCTCGCCTGCTGGTGTTCATCGTGATGGTGCAGGTGGTGCTGCAAGTCGCGAGCAACGACGTGCAACCATTCCTGTACGCCGGATTCTGATAAATACCACCATGCGGTACACCGAATAGATAGCATAGACCATCGTCGCGGTGTCCTACGGCTATCGCCGTAGAAATTAGTAATGGCCCACAAACATATATCGGTAAACACAGACTTTTAGTGGTGCCCCCAAAAATTAGGCTGCGGCTCAGCAATACAAAATAAAAACTTGATTTTATTTTGTATTGCGTTCACCTTGCACTAATTTTGCATAAAAATTCTCGGATATAGAAAACTACTACTATGACTGCAGATAAGCGTGCCGGATTCATTCTTGCCATGGTGTCATCGTGCACCTTCGGCATGATTCCCTTGTTCTCGCTGCCATGTCTCAATGGCGGCCTCACTGTCAATGCCATGCTGTCCTACCGATTCTTGATAAGCTCGTTGGGACTGTTGGCGGTGGCACTATGGTGGAAGGAGCACATCGCCATCACGTGGAGCGAGTTGTGGCGCATCACGGTGCTCGCCGCCTTCTACGTGATCGCGGCAATCACCATGATTGAGGGCTACAAATTCTTGTCGAGCGGTGTGGCGACCACCATCCAGTTCTCCTACCCCATCTTCACCCCGCTGCTGATGTTCATGTTCTTCAAGGAGCGCATGGGGTGGCGCACGCTTGTCGCCCTGGTGCTCGCGGTAGCGGGCGTCACGGCGCTGGCACAAAGCGAGGACACCGGGGGGCAAGTGGTGCTCACCGGCGTGTGGCTCGAGCTGTTTGCCGGCCTCACCTACGCCATCTATCTGGTACTCGTGCCGATAATGAAACTTGAGAGGCTTGGTGACGGAGCGCTCACTTTCTGGATTTTCTTTGTCAGCATGATACTGATGAGCCTCTGGACGCTCGCCGCCGGCGACTTTGTCACCGCACCGCTACGCGATTCCACGGTGGTCATTAACCTGATACTGCTCGGTCTCATCCCCACCGCTGTGGCAAATATCACGCTCATCCTCGCGTTGCGGCGCATCGGCAGCACGCTGTCAGCCATCCTGGGCGCGCTGGAGCCGCTCACCGCCATGGCGATTGGTGTGGCATTGTTCAGCGAGCCGTTCACCACCCTGACGGCTTTCGGCGCTGTAGCGATTATCGCCAGCGTGATGCTACTTGTCGTGAAACAATAAAAACTGGGCGAAGCCACCCGGCAATCAGCCAAAACGCACCTCAAAACACCACTTTTGGCTGATTCGTTTTCATTCCAATCAGCCAAAACGCACCTCAAAACACCACTTTTGGCTGATTCGTTTCCAATCCAATCAGCCAAAACGTGCCTCAAAACACCACTTTTGGCTGATTCGTTTCCAATCCAATCAGCCAAAACGTGC
>CAMHDX010000055.1 GCA_946183895.1 uncultured Porphyromonadaceae bacterium
GCTCAATATAGTTAACTATCCGGCACGTACACTCACCATGCAGTGTGCGTGCTTGTGCGGTATTATGATGAGACTATCGATAATAACCATCTTGCTGTTTGTGGTGGCGAGCGCGTGTGGCGGTCGCACCGAAACAACGTCCGATGCCGGCGAGCAGTCGGCGCCGGCGGCGACCGCGTCGCGACCGACCTTCAGCGGTGACAGCGCGATGGCGCTGGTAGAGGCGCAGTGCGCCATGGGTCCGCGTGTGCCGGGCACCGCGGCGCATGCCCGATGCGTGGACTGGCTCAAGACGCGGTTGACACCGCTTGCCGACACCGTCATCGAGCAACTGGGCCCGGTGGAGACATTTGACGGCGTGCACCTCACGGCGCATAACATCATCGCCTCGTTCAACGCGGCTGCCGGTGGAGCCGACAATGGTCGTGTGCTGCTCATCGCGCACTACGACTGTCGCCCATGGGCCGACGCCGACCCCGACCCGTCGCGGCGCACCCAGCCGGTGCTTGGTGCCAACGATGGCGCCAGCGGCACGGCGGTGTTGTTGGAGTTGGCGCGCCTGATGGCGCATCAGCGTCCAGGACGGGGCGTGGACCTGCTGCTGGTCGATGTGGAGGACTGGGGACAGTCGGGTGCCGAGGACGCCGAGGACACCTGGGCGCTGGGCACTCAATACTGGGTGGCGCACCGTCATGTGCCGGGTTACACGCCGGCTTACGCCATCTTGCTCGACATGGTGGGCGCGCGCGACGCGACATTCATGCGCGAGCAGTATAGCGAGGTCTATGCCACGGGCATCGTTGACCACGTGTGGCGCACGGCGCAGAGTGTGGACGCCTCTCACTTTGTCAACCGCACCGGAGGCGGTGTCACCGACGACCATGTGCCGTTGTTGAGAGCGGGCATTGCAGCCATTGACATCATTGACCAGCGACCCGGCAGCGAGCATGGCTTCTTTGACGGGTGGCACACCACCGCCGACACGCCCGACAAGATCGACCCCGCCGTGCTGGCTCAGGTGGGTAGCACCCTGGTCGCCCTGTTGTATTGATTATGTCAACCATCACAGACAAATGTAAAAAGTCGTACGCGCGCTTCCAGGCTTGGAAGCAGAGCGGACCTCAGTTCAAGGTAAAGGATGAGACGGTCCACACCTGTGTGTGCTGTGGTCACGAGTTCATGGGCAACTACTGCCCCGTGTGCGGACAGAAGGATGGCAAGCGGCGCATCACCTGGGGTACACTGCGCGAGAGCACGCTTGACCTGTGGGGCCTGGGCACACGCTCCATGCCTTATTCCATCTGGCAACTGCTGCTGCGGCCGGGCTACTTCATCGGCGACTACATCAGCGGCAAGCGCCAGGTGAGCTTTCCGCCGGTCAAGATGCTCTTCTTTGTCACCGTCATCGTCTTGCTGGTCGAGAGCGTCTTTGGTGTCGATAATACCATCGAACATACAACTGAAGTCGCGACGAAAACCGACAAAGTAACAGAGGTTGTTAACCTCACTATTGACTGGATAGCCGACCACCCCGCCTGGGGATCGCTTATCATGATTTCGTTTTTCATCTTGCCAACCTATCTCATTTGTCGCGAGGCACCTCGCTGTCGCCGCCACACGTTGCCCGAGGGCTTTTTCATCCAGGTGTTTGTCGCCGTGGAGATGAGTGTGTGGAACTTCGTGTCTGACCTGCTGCCCGACATTAAGTTTCTCACTATAATGTATGCGCTGCTGGTGATGTTGGGGTTGGTGTGGTTTCGCACTTATTATCAGCTCTTCGGCTATAGCGTGTGGGGCACGATATGGCGCTTGGCGGCTGTGTGGTGGAGCGGGTTGATGCTGATATTCACCATCGTGTTTGTTGAAATAGTGCTGTACCGTTGGTTGATATTGAAGGTGGCGGTCACCTATGATGAGCTTGGCACCTTTGTTATCGGGCTGCTAGTGATGGCGACACTGTCGGCGGTGGGGTTGCTGCTGGCATGGTACATTGACCATCGCCGCGCCAAGCGCCTGCCCGCCCGGCCGGAGCCCGCCCCGGTCACGGCATCGGACTGACGGTTCCTGAAGCCGCAGGGGCAACTCATGTTGCGAGAATGTTTGGGATGTCTTGAGCACGGGTTCGTGCAGGTGTCCCATTATTTTTTCAAAAAAAATGATATTGAGCCGAAAAAAGCCGAAAAAATATTGAAAAATCATGTTGGATTATTCAAGAATTTGTATCTTTGCGGAAAATAAGCGCAGCGAAGCGCTTATTCACCGCCAGCATTGAAGCCGAGAGGCGGCAATGCGGTGGAGCTCAATAATTTATAACCTTTTATTATCACAACAAGTATTTTTCACGTTTAACTCGCAACAACCACTATTATGGACGAGAACATTGAAAGAAAACCCAAGCGCCCTCGCATCGCACGTACGGGCGAGGAGATGACCGACACCAGTCGTTACGAGAAGGTCGATTATCAGTCAGAATCACCAGCTCCTGCCGAGGGTGAAGAGAGTGCGCCTCAGTCTCAAGGTTATCAACCTCGTTACAATCAAAATGGCTATCAGCCCCGCGGCTACAATCGTCAAGGCGGCTATCAGCCCCGCGGCTACAATCCGCGCTACCAGCAAGGCGGTTACAATCCGCGCTACCAGCAGGGAGGTTACAATCCTCGCTATCAGCAAAATTACAATCAGCCCCAGTCCGAGGTTGCCGAAGGTGCCGAGAACTCAACCGAGAACACCGAGCAGACCACTACGCAGCAGGGCTATCAACCCCGTGGTTACCAGCCTCGCGGCTATAACAACCACCAGGGTGGCTATCAGCCCCGCGGCTACAACCAGCAGGGCGGCTACAACCGTCAGCAAGGCGGCTACCAGTCCCGTGGCTACAACCAGCAGGGTGGCTACAATCGTCAGGGTGGCTACCAGCCTCGCGGCTACAACCAGCAGGGCGGCTATCAGCCCCGCGGTTACAACCAGCAAGGCGGCTACGGCCAGCAGGGCGGCTATCGCAAGCCCGGCCGTCCCGGCCAGCAGCGCCCCACCGCGCCTCATGGCCCGATGCGCTTCACTCCGCGCCCCAAGCAGGTCGAGTATGAGGAGCCGGCACTGGATCCCAACGCACAAGTGCGCCTCAACAAGTTCCTTGCCAACGCCGGCATCTGCTCGCGCCGTGAGGCCGATGAGCTGATCGTCAAGGGGGCGGTGAAGGTCAACGGAGAGGTCGTCACCGAGCTCGGATTCAAGATTACGGCACAAGACGTGGTCGAATATGACGGCAAGACCGTGAGCCGCGAGCGCAAGTGCTACGTGCTGCTCAACAAGCCCAAGGACTGCGTCACCACCAGCGAGGACCCGCGTGGTCGCAAGACGGTGTTGGACCTGATCAAGGGAGCGTGCGAGGAGCGCATCTACCCCGTGGGCAGGCTTGACCGCAACACCACCGGCGTGCTGCTGCTCACCAATGACGGTGACCTCGCCAGCAAGCTGACTCACCCCAAGTATATCAAGAAGAAAATCTATCAGGTGTGGACCGACAAGCCCATCAGCGAGGAGGACATGCAGCGCATCGCCGACGGCGTGGAGCTTGACGACGGACCCATCCATGCCGACGCTGTGAGCTATGTCAACGCCACCGACCACAAGCAGGCAGGCATTGAGATTCACAGTGGCCGCAACCGCGTGGTGCGCCGCATCTTTGAGCACCTGGGCTATCATGTGGTGAAGCTGGACCGCGTCTACTTTGCGGGCCTCACCAAGAAGAACCTGGGTCGCGGACGTTGGCGCTATCTCACCCAGGAGGAGGTCAACTTCTTGCGTCAAGGCTCATTTGAGTGATATTCCAAGTTGCTAAACGTCATTTAACGACTTGAAGCTTAAAGGTTAATGATGTGATATTCATTACACATTAACCTTTACTCATTAACAAGAATGCAACATTATATTGTTGAGCAAGCAAGCGACTTGCTAAACTTAGAGATATGGACAGAATCAAAATTGTAGATATCAACAACCCCGAGTTAGTGGGTAGCAACGTGAGCGTGATGGGCTGGGTGCGTACGCGCCGCGGCAACAAGAACGTGCAATTCATCGCGCTGAACGATGGCTCGACCATCAACAACCTGCAAGTGGTTGTCGACCTGTCGCGCTTTAGCGAGGAGGAGCTCAAGCCCATCACCACCGGCGCCAGCCTTCACGTGGAGGGCACGCTGGTTGCCTCGCAGGGCAAGGGTCAGAGCGTTGAGGTCCAAGCCGAGAAGATTCACGTGTTCGGCACCGCCGACCCCGAGCAATACCCGATGCAAAAGAAGGGTCACACGCTGGAGTTCCTGCGTGAGAAGGCGCACCTGAGGATGCGCACCAACACCTTTGGCGCCGTGTTCCGCATTCGCCACCACCTGGCGTTCGCGATACATCAGTTCTTCAACGACCGCGGCTTCTTCTACCTCAACACGCCGCTCATCACAGCGAGTGACGCCGAGGGTGCCGGCGACATGTTCCAGGTGACGACGCTCAACCCCGAGGACCTGCCTCGCGACGAGCAGGGTCGCGTGGACTATAGCCAAGACTTCTTCGGCAAGCACACGAGCCTGACGGTGAGTGGACAGCTGGAGGGCGAGCTGGGCGCGACCGCGCTGGGCGCAATTTACACCTTCGGTCCCACCTTCCGTGCCGAGAACAGCAACACGCCGCGCCACCTGGCTGAGTTCTGGATGATTGAGCCGGAGGTCGCCTTCTTCGACATCCACGACAACATGGACCTCGCCGAGGAGTTTATTAAATACTGTGTTCGCTACGCGTTGGACCACTGCAAGGACGACATTGAGTTCCTCAACAAGATGTACGACAACACGCTCATCGAGCGCTTGCAGGGCGTGCTGCAGCAGCCGTTTGTGCGCCTGGGCTACACCGAGGGCATCGAGATTCTCAAGGCGAGCGGTCACAAGTTTGAGTTCCCAGTGGAGTGGGGCGTGGACCTGCAGAGCGAGCATGAGCGCTATCTGGTTGAGCAGCACTTCAAGCGTCCGGTCATCCTGACCGACTATCCGCGTGACATCAAGGCGTTCTACATGAAGCAGAACGAGGACGGCAAGACCGTCAGGGCAATGGACGTGCTCTTCCCGCAGATTGGCGAGATCATCGGCGGCAGCGAGCGTGAGGAGGACTACGACAAGTTGATGAGCGAGATTGAGCGCCGCCACATCCCCATGAAGGACATGTGGTGGTATCTCGAAACCCGCAAGTTCGGCACTGTGCCTCACAGCGGCTTTGGCCTCGGCTTCGAGCGCCTGGTGCTGTTTGTCACCGGCATGAGCAACATCCGCGACGTGATTCCATTCCCGCGCACTCCGGGCAATGCCGAGTTTTGACATCGGCATGATTGATATAATTCAAGTTTCCCGCACACGCTGTGCAGGAAACTTGAATTAATTTTACACCGCCTGCCACTCACAGGCACTAACCGGACCTAACCTATTCACCCACAATGAAACAACCGCGCCAACTATCGGCCCACGACGCGCTGCTGCGGCTGGCGGCACGATGCCGCACCACTGAGTGTTGCGAGTATGACTTGCGCACTGCCTTGAAGCGCTGGGGCATCAGCGCCGGCGATGCCGACGCTGTGATTGACCGCCTGCGTCGCGAGGGGTTTATCAACGACGAGCGATATGTCCGCGCCTTTGTCCACGACAAGGTGAAGTTTGACGGCTGGGGACGCGAGAAAATCCGCTACACGTTGCGCCTCAAGGGGCTTGACGGCGATGTGGTGAGTGACGCGCTGAGCGCGATTGACGACGATGCCTACCTCGCCGCGTTGCGCTCGCTGCTCCAGCGCCGGGCGCGGGAAGTCGCCGGGCGCGAGCCTGCGTTGCGGCGTGCCGCGCTGATGCGCACCGCCGCCAGCCGCGGCTACGAGGCGGCGTTAGCAAGCCGTGTAGTCAGCAGTATCCTGTCAAGCGACGATGATGAGGTGGATTGCTACGATTAAGCGCTGGCTGCGGGCAACAGGCGACGCGATGCTGCCGCGGCGGTGCGCCGTGTGCGGCGCGACCCTGACCGAGCATGACCGGTGGCTATGTCCCACCTGCCTGTCGCAGTTGCCCCTGACCGGATTTCACCTCACCGCCGACAACCGCATGGAGATGTTGTTTCGCGGCCAGGTGCTGATTGAGCGCGCCACCGCCTTGTTCTACTACCATCGCGGCGACCCCTATGCAAGCATCCTGCATGACATCAAGTACCGCAGCACGCCTCAACTTGGCAAGTGGCTGGCGGCACGCTACACGCGCCAACTGATGGACTGCGGCTGGATGAGCGGCATTGACGTGGTGGTGCCGGTGCCGATTCACCGGAGCAAGCTGGCTCAGCGCGGCTACAACCAGAGCGAATACCTGGCCCGCGGCATCGCCGAGCAAGCCGGCATCC
>CAMHDX010000056.1 GCA_946183895.1 uncultured Porphyromonadaceae bacterium
GGACCGGCAGCAAACGTCGCCAGCATCCTCGTCATCCGCAACCAACTGGGCACACGCGCCTTGCTGGCGTACCTGCTCTCAATCATTGGCGGCGCCGTGGGCTGCGGACTGATAATTGACTACCTGCTGCCAGCCGAGTGGTTCTCACTGGGCCTCATCAAGGCGGTTGACTGCTGTGAGGAGCCCACGTGGTTCCAATGGGCATGCACTGCCGTGCTCGGCGTGCTACTGCTAATTGCCGTTTGCCGACAAATCACGGGCAACAAGCCCTCTTGTCCGCACTGCGCCTCCAAGCAGGAAGGCGACGGCGACTGCTGCTGCCACCACCACGAGACCAAGAAGGACGACGGCGAGTGCTGCTGCCACCACCACGAGACCAAGGAGGACGACGGCGAGTGCTGCTGCCACCACGAGACCAAGGAGGACGACGGCGACTGCTGCTGCCACCACCACGACAAATGATGAATGAAATAGAGAAAACTTTGACCGACGCCGGTGTACGCGTCACGGCGGTACGGCTGATGGTGTGGCGCGAGATTCACTCGCGCTTCACCGACGCGTTTTCGCTCGCCGACCTTGAGGACGCGCTTCCCACAGTGGACCGCTCCACCCTGTTTCGCACACTTACTACGCTGGTCGACGCCCACTTGCTGCACGACATCGACGACGGCAGCGGCTCCCAGAAGTACTGCATCTGCCCCATGTGCGACACCCGCCACTGCGGCGGCCATGTGCACGTGACGTGCACCAGTTGCCATCGCACTTTCTGCCTAACCAACGTGCCGATACCCGAGGTGCCGTTGCCCGCCGGCTTTGTGCCGGAGCAGGCGGAGTACGTCATCAAGGGCCTGTGCCCGCACTGCGCCACCCACCGGCACTAATCCCCCCCCCAACAACCGCTTGAGATAAGTCTCTCAACCACAGTTTTATGGGGGAATGGCGCAGCAAAACCGCACTTTTATGGGGGGAATGGCGCGGCTCAGGGGAGCGGGGCTGACTTGCACCAGGCGGCAATAGGGCACTCGGCACACTGCGGCTTGAGTGCCTTGCACACATACCTGCCGTGCAACAGCAGCCAGTGGTGCGCCTTGTAGCGCAACTCGGCGGGAATGTGGCGCGTGAGGTCGCGCTCAACATCGGTCGGCGTCTTGCCTCGCGACAACCCCAGGCGATGCGACACCCGATACACATGGGTGTCGACCGCAATCGCCGCCTGGCCGTACACCACGCCCAGAATCACATTAGCGGTCTTGCGACCCACCCCGGGCAGCGTGACCAGTTGCTCCATCGTGTCGGGCACCTCGCCGCCATAGGTGTCGACCAGCCGCTGCGCCATCGCCTGCAGGTGAGCGGCTTTGCTATTGGGATAGCTCACGCTGGAGATGTAACGCAACAACTCGGCAGGCGTGGCAGCTGCCATGGCGGCGGGCGTGGGATAAGCCGCAAACAGCGCCGGCGTAACCATGTTGACGCGCGCGTCGGTACACTGCGCGCTCAGCATCACCGCCACCAGCGTCTCAAAGGCGTTGGTGAAGTGTAACTCGCTTGCCGGATTGGGCTGCGCGACGGCAAAATAGCCCAACACCCCCTCATATCGTTGCTTCAGCGTCATAGTACTATAGTCGCCAATAACCGCTATCGTCTCTCTCTATTTTCTTTATATTCTACGTTTTCTAGATTCTCTATATAGCGACGATGGCGTGGGACGATCGCCTCAGTGGACGGGTTGGAACTCGTCGAGGAATCGCACGTCGTTCTCGCTGAACATGCGCAGGTCCTTCACCATGTACTTGAGGTTGGTGATGCGCTCGATGCCCAGACCGAAGGCGTAGCCACTGTACACCGTGCTGTCGATGCCACTCGCCTCGAGCACCGCCGGGTCCACCATGCCGCAACCCAGAATCTCGACCCAGCCCGTGTGCTTGCAGAAGCTGCAGCCCTTGCCGCCGCACAACATGCACGTCACGTCCATCTCGGCGCTCGGCTCGGTGAAGGGGAAGTAGCTGGGACGCAACCTGATCTTCGTGTCGCTGCCAAAGAGCTGCTGCGCGAAGTACAGCAGCACTTGTCGCAAGTCGGCAAATGTGACGCCCTTGTCGATGTACAAGCCCTCAATCTGATGGAAGAAGCAGTGGGCGCGGGCGGTAATCGCCTCGTTGCGGTAGACGCGGCCCGGGCAGATGATGCGGATGGGCGGCTTGTGGTGGTCCATGGTACGCACCTGCACACTGCTGGTGTGGCTGCGCAGCACGATGTTGCGCGTCACGTCCTGCTCGTTTTGCTCCACAAAGAACGTGTCCTGCATGTCGCGTGCCGGGTGGTCGGCGGCAAAGTTCAGCGCGCTGAACACATGCCAGTCGTCCTCCACCTCGGGACCCTCGGCGAGGGTAAAGCCCAGTCGGGCAAAGATGTCCACAATCTCCTTGCGCACCACCGACAACGGGTGGCGCGTGCCCAGCGCCTGGGGCACGGCGGGACGCGTGATGTCCACGCGGTTAGCCTGCTTCGCCTCGGTTTGGCACTGCTCGCGCAGCTGGTTGATGCGGTCGGTCACCAGCGTCTTGATCTCGTTGAGGCGCTGGCCCATCTCGCGCTTTTGCTCGGGCGGCACCAACTTGAAGTCGTTGAACAACGCGGCGATCTCGCCTTTCTTACTCAGGTAACGGATGCGCAGGGCCTCGAGGGCCTCGGCGCTATCGGCGGTCATCTCGGCAACTTGCGCCTTAATGGCTTCTATCTTCTCTTGTAACATATCGTGTTATTGTTGTTTGCTTGTTTCAAACCGCAAAATTACGCATTTTTCTCGGCATTTCAGCCTTTTTGCCACGAAATTTTGCGCAAGTCGGCTCAGCGGCCCATCACCACGGGCGACAGGCGGTTGGTGGTGATCACCTGCACGCCCATGCGCACCGCCTCCAACGCGTTGACCGCGTTATCCACAGTCCAGGTCGCCACCGGTTGTCCAATCGCGGCAAATCTCGCCACCGTTTCGGCGTCATAGTCACCCCACATGATGCTCGGCATAATCCCCCACTCGCGGCACCAGTCGATGTGGTCGACCCACGCCTTGCGGCACAGCCACTGGCACCGTAGCCGCGGGTGGTGGGTCCTCACCCACTCCAGCGAGCGCCGCATCGAGGTCAAGATGATGGCGCGGTCGGTCAGGCCGCGCTCCTCGACCAGCGCCGCCAGTCCGTCAAACCGGCTCATGTCATCGTTGTTGATGCCCATGGTCCACTTGAGCTCAATGATGGGGAACATACCAGTCTCCACGCAGATGTCCAGGTACTCCGCCACGGTGCACAGGCGGCCGGTGTAGGTTACGCCCAGCCGCGTCTGGCTCAGCGGCAGCTCGCGCAGCACCGCCCACGGGGTCTCGGTCACCACCAGCGAGTCGCCCAGGCGGCCCGTGTGCTCATCGTGGCAGATGATGTACTCGCCGTCGGCGGTTACACGCACGTCACACTCGATGCCATCGTAGCCGAACACCTCGTGGGCATTGCGAAACGCCTCGGCGGTGTTCTCCACGCCTATCACACACCCGCGGTGCCCCACCAGTGTCACCGCGCTCGCCGCCAGCGCCATGGCGGCGACAATAGTTGCTACAATCGTTCGTCTCATCGCTTCTATTTGATATTTGTTTTGCAAATGGTCGAGTACTCGACCTTTCGAGCACTCGACCATTCATTTTTACTCGGAGTTCTCGGATTACTCGGATTGCCCGGAGTACTCTGATTACTCAGATTACTCGGATTTCCCGGACTTCAGGTACTTGTCCATCCAGGCGAAGAACTCTCGCTGCCACAGGATGCTGTTTTGCGGCGTCAGGATCCAGTGGTTCTCGTCGGGGAAGAGCACCATGCGCGCGTCCAGGCCGCGCAGCTTGGCGGCATTGAACGCCTGCGTCGCCTGCGTGAACACGATGCGATAGTCCTTCTCGCCGGCGGTAATCATGATGGGCGTGTCCCAGTTTTGCACATAGCGCTTGGGGTCCGCCTCGCGATAGGTCTTCTGAGCCACAGCGTTGTCCTTCTCCCAGAACGGGCCGCCCAGGTCCCAGTTGACAAACCACATCTCCTCGGTCTCGAGGTACTGCGCCTCGAGGTTGAAGATGCCGGCGTGAGCCAGCAGGCAGGCGAACCGCTTGTTGTGATTACCCGCCAGCCAGTAGACCGAGTAGCCGCCGTAGCTGGCACCGGTCGCGCCGATGTGCTCGCCATCGATCCAGGGCTTTTGCTTCATGTAGTCAACCGCGCTGAGGTAGTCCTTCATGTTCTGACCGCCGTAGTCGCCCGAGATCTGGGCGTTCCACTCGGTGCCGAAGCCCGGCAGACCGCGACGGTTGGGGGCAATCACCACATAGCCCTGCGCCGCCATCATCCTGAAGTTCCAGCGGTAGCTCCAGAACTGGCTCACCGGCGACTGCGGACCGCCCTCGCAGAAGAGGATCGCCGGATACTTCTTGGCGGGGTCAAAGCCCGGAGGCAGCACCACCCAGGTGGTCATCAGCTTGCCGTCGGTGGTGGGCACCATCTCCTTGGTGATGGTGATGCTGTCAAGCTTGGCCAGCACATCGTCGTTGACATGGGTGAGCACGGTGGCGGGCTTGCCGGCGGCGGCGAGCACCACCTCGTTGGGCACGGCATAGTTGTGACGCAGGGTCAACACGCTGTCGTTGCTCACTACCGCCAGGTCGGCGTAGTCCCACGTGCCGGCGGCGATGGTGTCGATGGCGAGCGTCTCGGTGTCAATGCGGAACACCGGCATCGTGCCCTGATAGGGCGCGATGAAGAACAGGTGACGACCGTCGGGCGCCCACGCGATGGCGTCGACGCTGTAGTCCCACTGCTCGGTGATGTCACGCTTGGTGCCGTCGGGCTCCATGACCATGATGCGGTTCTTGTCGGCCTCGTAGCCGTCATGCTCCATCGACAGCCACGCCAGGCGCCCCTCACTTGTCATCGTGGGACAAGTGTCGTAGCCCATCATGCCCTCGGTCAGGTTCTCGGTCTTGCCGTCGGCGAGGGTGTAGCGGTACAGGTCGCTATTGGTCGAGATGGCATACTCCAGACCGGTCTTCTTGCGGCACACGTAAATGAGCGCGTCGCTGCCCGGCGTCCACGCGAAGCTCTCAATGCCGCCCCACGGCTTCATCGGGCTCTCGTAGGGCTCGCCCTCGAGGATGTCACGGATGTTGTTCAAGTCGGTGCCGTCAAAGTCGGCGACAAACGGGTGAGGCACCTCGGCGACCCACTCGTCCCAGTGCTTATACATCAGGTCGTCGATGATGCGCGCGTTCGCCTTCTTGAGGTCGGGATGGTGGTCCTGAGCGGTCTTGCCGTACTTCACCTGGCTGATGAGCACCACGTGCTTCTCATCGGGCGAAAACACAAAGCCGTCAACGCCACCCTCGAGGTCGGTCAGGCACGTGCGGCTCGTGCCGTCGGCGTTCATCACCCACAGCTGGGTCTTGTCGCCCTGCTTGTAGACGAACGCAATCTTCTTGCCGCCGGCAATCCACTGCGCGCCGCTCTCGCTCGAGGGGGTGTGGGTGATGCGCCGGTCGTCGCTGCCGTCCACGTTCATCACGTGCAACTCGCAGTTGCCCTTGTTCTGCTCGATGTCGTAGTAGGTGATGCCGTACAGCACCTTGGTGCCGTCGGGCGACAACTGCACGCCGCCCACGCGACCCAGTGAGTTGAGGATTTCGGGAGTGAATTGTCCATTCTCGACAACCACGTCGGGTTTCTCGATGATGGGAACCTCCTCGTCGCTCGTGCAACCACTTGCGGTTGCCATCAGGGCTATCGATGTAGCCATAATCAAATGTTTGTACAGGTTCATTATGTTGATGTTAAGTTTAAGAATTCAACACTTGGCGCGCCTCGTCGAGCACGCCCTTGACAAAGTCGTCCTTCGTGAGCTTCTTGAGCTGCTTGAGGCTCTTGTCGACGGTCTTGCACTCGGTCTTGCTCAGCAGGGCCTTTTGCTTGGCGAGCTTGCACAGCTCGAGCAGGCGCGTGGCGTGGCCCGTGAGCGCATTGGCCTGGCCGCTGCGCGCCGCGGTCTCAAAGCGCGCGCGGTAGCGGTCGTACTCCTGCAGCCAGGTCACGTCGTCGCGGATTTCGGGCACCTGTCCCAGCACCACACGCAGGCTGTCCAGCTCGGGGGTGCGCCAGTCGCCACACGTGATGACCTTCTCCAGGTCGATGCCACCCAGCACGCGGCGCAGGTCCTCCTCGTACTCCTCCATTGTGGCGCCGTGAATCGCGAACACGTTCAGCCCCTCGTGGACCAGGGCGGCCGCCACGTCGTCCTGCGTGGACAGCGGGTTGCACCCCGTGGCATACATTTCGGCGCC
>CAMHDX010000057.1 GCA_946183895.1 uncultured Porphyromonadaceae bacterium
CACCGCCAAGCAGGTCGCGGCGGAGTTGTCAAAGCGAGACGTAGCGGCTGAGGTGGTTGATATGCACACTGTTAAACCGCTTGATGAAAGCTCTACTGATATAGAACATGCTAGACTGATAGTTACGATTGAGGAGCATAGCGTAATCGGAGGCCTGGGTAGTGCGGTAGCTACCACACTTGCCGAGCGTGGCTATACCGGTAAATTCGTTGCCGTGGGAGCTCAAGACAGGTTCTTGCCGGTGGGCAGTTATGCGTATATATTGCAACACGCGGGGCTGGATGTGGACTCGATTGTGAACAGGATTGTTGAAAATTTAAAATAATCAATAGAATACATGGAGATTTTAGAGAAAGTGATTGAGATTGTTGCGGAGACCTGTGAGGTGGACCGCAGCGAGGTGACCGGCGACAGCACGGTGGGTGATTTCCCCGCATGGGATTCGATGGGACATCTGTCGATTCTGAACAATGTGGAGGAGGCGTTTGACATCAGCTTTGAGCCGGAGGAGATGATGGAGCTGGAGGATGTCAACGACATCGTGAAGGCGGTGGAAGAGAAGTTGGCTTGATGACGATTGAGCATCTGATTCAGCGCCACGCGGCTAACTCGCCTGAGCGCATCGCCCTGATTGAGGGGGATGTCGAGGTGAGTTACGCTGCGCTATGGAGCAACATCTGCCGCGCGGCGGCGTGGTTTGCCGCCAGGGCTGGCCGCGGCGACCGTGTGGTGTTGTCGGCGAGTAAGAGTGCGGGCTTTGTGTACGCCTACTTCGGCGCACACCTCGCGGGCCTCATCGCGGTGCCGATTGACAGTGAGACGAATGCGACGCGGTTGCGCCGCATCGTTGACGTGGCGCGTCCGCGGTTTGTCATCGGCGAGCTGCGTTACGGCGAGGGACTGACGGTGGTGCCGTTTGACCAAATGGTCGCGGAGCCGGCTGCCGACTTCGCCCTGCCGGACGAGGCGGATGTCGCTGACTTGTTGTTCACGACGGGCACGACTGGTCTGCCCAAGGGTGTGACACTGACCTTTGCCAACCAGATGGCGGCGGCAACGAGCATCAATGAGTTCATCGGCAACAGTGCTGATGACGTTGAGCTGCTGGCGTTGCCCATCAGCCATTCGTTCGGGCTGGGGCGCCTGCGGTGTGTGTTGAGCAAGGGCGGCACGGTGGTGCTACTGGGCAGCTTCGCGAGCATGAAGCGGTTCTACGCCGCGATGGACGCGCATGGCGTGACGGGCTTCGGCATGGTGCCGGCGAGCTGGGCTTATCTGCACAAGATGAGCGGCGAGCGCATTGGCGAATATGCCGACCGGTTGCGCTACGTCGAGATTGGCAGCGCGTTCATGAGCGAGGCGGACAAGCGGCTGCTGATGCGGCTGCTGCCCGCGACGCGCATCTGCATGCACTACGGCCTGACCGAGGCTTCGCGTAGCGCGTTCATCAGCTTCCACGACGAGGAGGCGCACCTGACCACCGCCGGCAGACCGGCGCCGGGTGTCGAGATTGCCGTCTACGACGAGCAGGGACAGCCTGTGGCGCGCGGCGCCGAGGGCGAGGTGTGCGTCAAGGGCGCGCACGTGTGCAGCGGCTACTGGGGCTGCGCGGTTGAGGACTTCAGGCGCGACTTCAATGGGGAGTACTTCAAGACCGGCGACTGGGGCTATCTGGACGCCGACGGCTATCTGCATCTTGTCAGCCGCAAGAAGGAGCTGATCAACGTGGGCGGCAAGAAGGTGAGCCCCATCGAGGTGGAGGAGGCGCTCAACGAGCTGGAGGGCATCCGCGAGAGTGCCGCCGTGGCGATGCACGACGACGTGCTGGGCGAGGTGGTCAAGGCGTACGTGGTGTGTGACGCGCCGGTGGACACGGACGCCGCCAAGCGCGCGTTGTCGCGGCGGTTGGAGAACTACAAGGTGCCGGTGGCAATCGAGGTGATTGACGCACTGCCGCGCACCGCGAACGGCAAGCTGCAGCGCCTGTTACTCGCCGACAAGTGAACTACTGATTACTCTCACGTTTAATCCGTTAAATTTGTTGTTGAGTAATAATCTGTAAGAAGGTCTGTAAAACTTTGTAGACCAAATTCGTTCAATTGGTTTAATTGGTAGTGAAGAAAAGTTTGACGGAGAAAAACGGGAGGTATAAAATTCGCATAATTAGCATGGCGCATAGCGCCCAAAATTCGCATAATTCGCATTGATATATGATGACCGATGAGTTGTTGGCATTGCAGCCGTACGCACAAGATGCAGCCGCCGAGGCGCTGTACATGAGCGCCTTGCAGGAGGAGCTGGTGTTCCACTACGAGCACAACGAGATGTATCGCCGGTTTCTGGAACGCAAGGGCTTTGACCCACACCGTCCGTTCGCTATCGAGGAGATTCCGCCGGTGTCGGTGAGTGTGTTCAAGGAGCTGGGCTTCAAGCTCGGCTCGGTGCCCAAGGAGGACCTGACGCTGACGCTGCAGTCGTCGGCGACATCGGGCGTGCCGAGCACGATCATGGTTGACAAGACCACCGCCAAGCGCCAGGCGTTGGCGATGCTCAAGGTGGTGGGACAGTTCATCGGGGCTGAGCGCAAGCCGTTCCTGGTGATGGACATTGACCCGCGCGGCGCCGACCGTCGGCTGCTGGGCGCGCGCTTTGCCGCCGTGACCGGCTACCTGCGCTTCGCCAACAAGATGGGCTACTTCCTCAAGGCTGATGCGAACGGCGTGTCGTACTTTGACGTACAGGGCATCACCGACTATGTCGCGGCGCTGGACCCCGACAAGCCGGTGGTGGTGTTCGGCTTCACCTATATCCTGTATCAGAATGTGCTGCAGTCGATTGAGCGCGCCGGTGTGACCATCAACCTGCCGCGTGGCTCCAAGGTGATACACATAGGCGGGTGGAAGAAGCTGGAGAGCGAGAAGATTGACAAGGCGCTGTTCAACGAGCGCGTGGCGGCATGCTTCGGGCTGCAGCCCACCGACGTGATTGATATCTACGGCTTCACCGAGCAGATGGGGCTTAATTATCCCGACTGCGAGTGCGGGTGGAAGCACACGTCGAACTATGTGCGCGTGCTCGTGCGCGACGTTGTCACGCGCGAGGTGCTACCGCCGGGCGAGGTGGGACTGCTGGAGTTTGTCACGCCGTTGCCCCATTCCTATCCCGGCAATGCGGTACTGACCGACGACCTGGGCGTAATCGCCGCCGATGAGTGCCCGCAGGGACGCTGCGGCACGCGGTTCAAGGTCGTGGGCCGCATGAAGAAGGCCGAGGTGCGCGGTTGCGGCGACATCCTGTCGCAAAAGCTGACGTTCGCGCGCCATCAGGAGCAGGGCAAGCATGAGGCCAAGCTCAACGTCGTGCTTCATGCCGGCGAGCTGAAGGAGCAGGAACCGCTGCGGCAGATGCAAGAGATAATCGCCGCCCTGCGCGAGCGGCAGCAATGGCTGCTCGACCAGCCGGCTGAGGCTATTATCGGCCTGATTGGCGAGGTGGCGAAGCGCTGGAGCAGTGACCCGCGGTTGCTGCGCATCAAGGACCGCGGCCTGTTGTTCCTGTCCACCTGGTGTGACGCCAAGCACCTGCAGATGGTGGCATCGACCGGACTGCGGGGCAATGTCGGCTATCTGGACGGCTTCATGCCTTTTCCCGACAGCGACCGGCACTTGCTGCGCGCCAACGCGCGCGGCCTGGTGTGCCACTGGCTGGCGGGCAATGTGCAGATTCTGGGCATGTTCGCCCTGGTGCAGAGCATCATCGCCAAGAATGTGAACCTGCTGAAGATTTCGTCGCGCGACGATGGCGTGTTCGCCGATATCCTGGGCGCCTTCAAGGGCGTGACCTATACTACGCCCGACGGCTACACCATCACGGGCGACGACCTGTTGTCGACCATCAGCGTGGTGTACTTTGACCGGCACTCGGTCAAGCTGGGCGAGGAGATGTCCAAGCAGGCCGATGTGCGCATCGCCTGGGGCGGTCGCGAGGCGGTGGAGACCGTGACGGGCTATCCGTCGCGCTACGACGCCGAGACGGTGATATTCGGTCCCAAGTTGTCGTTCAGCGTGATTGCGCGCGAGGAGCTGAGCTCGGCGCAGGAGGCGAAGAAGCTGGCGCGGCGTGTGGCGGTTGACGTGTCGGTGTTTGACCAGACGGGCTGCGCCTCGCCCCACAACTTGTTTATCGAGGATGGCGGCGCGGTGTCGCCCGAGGAGTTTGTAGGCATCTTGGGGCAGGCGATGACCAAGACCGAGGTGCAACTGCCCAAGCCGCCGATGAGCGCGGAGCAGGTGTCGCAAATCCACTCGACGCGCGGCGTGTATGACTTCAAGGGCACGGTTACCGGCAGCGAGACGATGTCGTGGACCGTGCTGCTGGACGAGCTGGACGAGCTGGACAAGCCGGTGTACTCGCGCGTGCTGTTTGCTCACAAGGTGGCGTCAATCGACGAGTCGCTCAAACATATTGACGAGAACATTCAGACCATAGGCATCGCGGCGCCCGAGGAGCGCGCGCGGGCTTACGCCGAGCAGGCTACACGGCGCGGCGTGATGCGATTGCCGCAGATTGGGCGAATGCTGAACTTCGAGATGCCGTGGGACGGCGTGTTCCTGATGGACCGCCTGGTGCGCTGGAACACCTTGTGGGGTCCGCTGCGGTGAGCTACTTGTCGGCGTAGTGGCCCTCGGCGCTGATGACGAGGACGGTGACGATGTTGTCGTAGATGTCGTAGACGAGTCGGTCTTTTTTGTTGATGCGACGCGAGTAAGTCGTATTGTTTGAACCGAACAAAGGCTCGGGGTGACCGCTTCCGCTGCGAGGATGCTTCATTAGTTCTTCAAGCAACGTAGTCACCTTTTTAAATGCCGCGGGATTGTGCCGTTTGAAGTTGGCGATTGAGCGTGACGCTTCTTTAGAGAATTCCAGTTGGTACATTTACAGGGACTTTAGGAAGGTGTCGAGCTCCTCGGGGGTGTTGACTGTGGTGGTTTCGCCGTTGCGAAATTGTTGCCGTGCTGCCTCGATTTGTCTCATTGTCTCTTCGTCAAGGCGATGCTCGGCAGGTACGCGATTGAGCAGAAAAAGTTCTTTGCCACGGCAAATCAAGAGTGAAACGCCTTGCGCCGCCATGTCAAGAAATTTCTTTTGATTTTGACGAAACTCGCTGGTAGTTAATTCAATAGTGTTCATAATTGATAGGATTTGTCATGATTTTGTACAATTGTTGTACAAAATTAGTGCAAAGTTAGTGCAAACCGAGCGCAATACAAAATAAACTCGTTTATTTTTATTGCCAAGGTGCCGCCTAATTTATCTAAAGTTAGTGCAAGGTGAGCTAAATACAAATTTTTTCTCTCACGAAAATTTTCGTGCACGTACAATCCGTAAAAATTTATTAACTACGAATTACTCTAATTAGATAAATTTGTTAAATTGGTAGTTGAAAGAATAGCAACGTAAGAGGTGGATGTATCGGAGGTTTTTTAAGCGGATATTGGACTTTTGCATCGCGCTGGTGGTGCTGGTGGTGATTTCGCCGATTTTAATCGTGGTGACGGTGTGGCTGCACTTCGCCAACCGCGGGGCGGGGGCGTTCTTCCTGCAGGAGCGGCCGGGGCTGCACGGCAAGATTTTCAAGATTATCAAGTTCAAGACGATGACTGACGAGCGCGACGCTGAGGGCAATCTGCTGCCGGACGCGGAGCGGCTGACGCCGGTGGGGCGTTTCGTGCGGTCAACGTCGATCGACGAGTTGCCGCAGCTCATCAATGTGCTCAAGGGCGACATGTCGCTCATCGGGCCGCGACCGCTGCTGGTGAAGTACCTGCCGCTGTATTCGCCGGAGCAGATGCGCCGCCACGATGTCCGGCCGGGCATCAGCGGCTGGGCGCAGTGCCACGGGCGTAACGCCATCTCGTGGACCGAGAAGTTTAAGCTGGACGTGTGGTACGTGGACCACTGCACGTTCCTGACTGATGTGCGCGTGGTGCTCACGACGATTGGCAAGGTGCTAAAGCGCGACGGCATCGCCCAGGAGGGCAATGCCACCATGGAGGAGTTCAATGGGCATAACTGAGTAATTCAAGTTTCTGGTGAAACTTGAAGTCTATAGTTTATAGACATACGGTCTACAGGCATTGCGGAGATGATGAAGCGAATATTTATCAATATGCACTACATGGCGATTGGCGGGGCGGAGCGCGCTCTGCTGGGGCTGTTGTACTCGCTGGACCCGCAGCGCGTGAGTGTGGACTTGTTTATCAATCAGCATACTGGTGAGTTTATGCCGCTGATTCCGGAGTGGGTGAATGTGTTGCCTGAGGTGCCGGCTTACACGGC
>CAMHDX010000058.1 GCA_946183895.1 uncultured Porphyromonadaceae bacterium
GATGAACTCAGAGGACGATGGCTACGGCACGTGGTGCGCCGACTTCATGTTGCGCCATGGCATGTACGCTGAGGCCCTGCCGTGGCTCAAGTGGTTGGCAAGCGACATAAACGAACACGATGACGATGCACCGCGCAAAATAGGCTACGCGCTGCAATGCATGGGCGAGCACGCCGAGGCGCTTACCTACTTTCGTCAAGCCCTGGAGCAATATTCCAACCCGGATAGCGAGTTCGGCGGTGACAATCCTGACCGCCACACCATCTTGCGGCAGATGGCGACTTGCCATCGCGCGCTACAAGACTACGAGGCAGCCATCAAGTGCTACGACCTCATTCTCAAGCAAGAGCCCGATGATGCCGCTACCCTGCTGGGCAAGGGTCACTGCCTGATGTTGTCGGGCGCACTGGACCGGGCCATGAGCATCTATTTGCAGGTAGACCTGATGAGTGATGAAGACGGCACGACGACAACCGGCAAGCAGCGCGGCTTGATGCAGCGAGCGTGGCGCGCGATAGCTTGGTGCGCACTGCTGCAGGGCAACTACAAGCGCAGCATCGCCTATTCGCAGCGAGTGATTGACCGTGGCACGCCGCGAGTGAACGACTACATGAATCTGGGCCACGCGCTCCTACTATCGCGAGATGTGGCAAGCGCGATCAAGCAGTATAGTCACGTGGTTGCACTCACTGCCAAGAAGGCTCCCGCCAACAAGAGCGAACAAGCCGAGCCTGAGTTTGTCAAACTATTCAACGATGACCGCAAGTACCTGGTGGGACGGGGATTCAACAACAACGACCTGTCGCTGGTGGTTGACGCCGTATTAAACAACAAACCCGATGATGAATAACACTCAAGATAACGCACTGCTACGCTATATGCATGCCGAGGACGGCCCTGTGCCGTTCGATGGCATCACCACGTCAATGTACGAGCCGGCATTCCGCCTCGGCATTGACGAGCACAACCGCGAGATTGACGCCATTACCGCCTGCGCCGAGGCGCCGACCTTTGCCAACACCATTGTGGCACTGGAGCGCGGCGGCAGGTCGCTGAACCGGCTGGCGGGCGTGTTCTACGCGATGCTCCACGCCAATGCCGACGACGAGTTGCAGCAGGTGGCGCAACGCGTGTCACCCCTGATGAGCGAGCACAGCGCCTCGCTCACGCTCAACCGCGCCCTGTGGCAACGCATCAAGGCGGTGAACGAGAGCGTTGACCGCGCGACACTGGACACCGAGGACTTGATGCTGTTGGACAACACCGTCGAGGCCTTTGAGCGCTCAGGCGCCACCCTGGAGGGCGAGAGCCGCGAGACCTACCGCAAGTTGATAATGCGGCTATCACAGTTGCAACTGGACTTTAGCCGCAACGTGCTGCAGCAGACCAATACCTACGAGATGTGGCTCACCGCCGGGGACCTGTACGGGCTGCCCGACAGCGCGATTGAGGCTGCCCATGAGGCGGCGCGCGAACGGGGCAAGGACGACGCCTATCTGGTGACACTGCACGCCCCGTCCTACATCGCTTTCATGAAGTACTCCACGCGGCGCGACCTGCGCGAGCGGCTCTACCGCGCCTACAACTCGCTGTGCGGCGGCACTGAGGGGTCCAATGTCGATATCCTTGCCGACATTGCCGGCACCCGCCTGGAGATAGCGCGCCTGCTGGGCCACGACACATTTGCCGATTACCGCCTCAAGCGCACCATGGCAGGCAGCACCCGGGCAGTGTACGACCTGCTGGACAACCTGCGCGAGGTCTACATGCCGGTGATGCGGCGCGAGATGAGCGAGATGACCGCCTTTGCCGGTCACGACATCATGCCGTGGGACTACAGCTACTACTACAACAAGATGCGCGACACGCGCTATCACATCAACGACGAGCAGCTGCGCCCCTACTTCCCGCTGGAGCAGGTGTGCCGCGGCGTGCTGGGACTGGCGAC
Organism: uncultured Porphyromonadaceae bacterium; assembly: GCA_946183895.1. GTDB lineage: Bacteria > Bacteroidota > Bacteroidia > Bacteroidales > Muribaculaceae > Sodaliphilus. The sequence continues at coordinate 1,949 of CAMHDX010000058.1, forward strand.
ACGGCTCTACGGCTTGCGCTTTGAGCCCAATGGCGAGGCTCAGGTGTGGGACCCCGAGGTCAAGGTGTGGAACGTGAGCGACGTGAGCGGCAGCGACATCGGCATGCTGTACGCCGACTTCTTCCCGCGCGAGACCAAGCAGGGAGGCGCGTGGATGACGTGCTTCAGGGACCAATACACTGACGCGACAGGGGTCAACCGTCGCCCGCACGTGTCACTCACGATGAACTTCAACCGCGCCAGCGCCGACAAGCCGGCTCTGCTCACATGGGGCGAGGTGCGCACCTTCCTGCACGAGTTTGGCCATGCGTTGCACGCGCTACTGTCGCAGGTGCGCTACGAGTCGTTGTCGTGCACCAACGTGTACCGCGACTTCGTGGAGCTGCCGTCGCAGTTCAACGAGAACTTCCTGCTGCATCGCGAGTTCATTGACACGTTTGCCCGCCACTACGCCACCGGCGAACGCATTCCCGACGAGCTGCTTGATGCGATACTGTCGGCAGAGCGCTTCGGTGCCGGATACTCCTGCGTGCGCCAGTTATCGTTCGGCTATCTGGACATGGCATGGCACACGATTACCGCACAGCCGCAGCATGGCGATGCGGTGGCAAAGTTCGAGCACAATGCCATAGCCTCGGTACAGGTGTTCGCACCGGTCGACGGCTGCATGATTTCGCCGCACTTCAGCCACATCTTCTCTGGCGGATATGCCGCCGGCTACTACGGCTACAAGTGGGCAGAGGTGCTCGATGCCGACGCGTTCGAGTGCTTTGAGCAGGCCGATGACCTGTTTGACCGCGACCTTGCCAACAGCTTGCGCGAGAACATCTTGAGCCGCGGCGGCACCAAGCCACCGATGACGCTGTACAAGGCGTTTCGCGGTCGCGAACCGCGCATTGACGCCCTGCTGCGCCGCGATGGCATTAATAATGACAACTAACAAAACTCAAAGAATATGATACACTCAATGACCGGATTTGGCAAGGCGGTGGTCGAATTGCCCGACCGCAAGATCACCGTTGAAGTCAAATCACTGAACAGCAAACAAGTAGACCTGACACTGCGCATGCCGCCGGCTTATCGCTCGGTGGAACTGGAACTGCGCTCACTGGTGGCGACACGCCTGGGTCGCGGCAAGATAGAGATGACCATCTCGTGCGAATTGTCATCCGGCGATGCCGTGCTGGCACAAGCGCTCAACCTGCCCGTACTCAACGCCTATAAACACCAAATCGAGGCGATGGCGGCACAACTGGGCATCCCTGAACCGCAAGACTGGTATGCCACACTGCTGCGCCTGCCCGACACCTTGTCAACCTCCAACGACGTGCCTGACGCAGCTGCCGACGAGCTTGACGCCCTGCGCGGTGCCGTCAACACCGCCATTGATGCCCTCAATGAATTCCGGGCACAAGAGGGACGACGCCTCGAAGCCTTCTTTGAGGAAAAAATCGCGGCAATTCAGGACCTGCTAACCAACGAGGTGCCACGCTATGAGCAATCACGTGTTGACAAGGTCAAAGCGCGCATCATCGATGCCCTGTCCAAGCTCGAGGGCATCACCTACGACAACAACCGCCTGGAGCAGGAGCTCGTCTACCACATCGAGCGACTTGACATCACCGAGGAGAAGATACGCCTGCAGAACCACTTGAACTACTTCCTGCAGACCCTGCATGCCGCCGAGCCGGGTCAGGGCAAGAAACTCGGTTTTATCAGTCAGGAGATGGGACGCGAAATCAACACCACCGGCTCCAAGGCCAACGAGGCCGAGTTGCAAAATGTGGTCGTGCGCATGAAGGACCACTTGGAGCAAATCAAGGAGCAGGTGCTCAACGTGCTGTAGACTGCTATTATTAACTCAACATAGGCAAGTAGCCACATCATCATGGGAAAACTGATTATCATTTCGGCACCGTCAGGTACGGGCAAGAGCACGATTATCTCTCACATCATCAATGACGAGAGCCTGCGCCTCGCGTTCTCGGTCTCAGCGACGACACGCCAGCCGCGCGAGGGCGAGGTCGACGGCGTTGACTACTACTACATGAGCGTTGAGGAGTTTGAGCGCCGCGTGCAAGCCGACGAGTTTGCCGAGTATCAACAGGTGTACGAGGGTCGCTACTACGGCACCCTCAAGAGCGAGATAGAGCGCATCATGGACCAGGGGCGCAATGTGGTGCTCGACATTGACGTGCTGGGCGGCATCAACGTGAAGAAGATCTACGGTGACCGCGCGCTGGCTCTCTACATCCTGCCACCCAGCATTGAGGCACTGCGCGAGCGACTGGTGGGCCGCGGCAAGGACAGCGCCGAGGAGATTGAGCGCCGCGTGGCGAAGGCGCAGTTCGAGTTGGGATACGTCGACGCCTACGACACCAGTGTGGTCAACGATGACCTGGCGGTCGCCATTGAGCAAGTGCGTGACATTGTTGACAAGTTTGTGAACCAATGAGAATCGGCATCTACGGCGGGTCGTTCAACCCGATACACACGGGGCATGCCATCATTGCCAGCCACGTGATGAGCAACAGCGACCTTGACGCGCTGTGGCTCATGGTGTCGCCGCACAATCCGCTCAAGTCACAGCAGTACGGCGTGAGCGACCGCGACCGCCTGATGATGACCGAGCGTGTCAGCCGCCTGATTGAGGGGGTTGAGACCAGCGCCTTCGAGTTTGAGCTTCCGCGTCCGTCCTACACCATCGACACGCTTGACGCCCTGCACGAGCGGTTTCCGCAGCATGAGTTCGTGCTGCTCATCGGCGCCGACAACTGGGCGGTGTGGCAACAATGGAAGGACCATGAGCGCATTGTCAGCGACTACGAGGTCATGATATATCCACGCCGGGGCTTTGATGTCGTGATTCCACCCGAGTGTGCCGGGCGCGTCCACATAATTGACGCCCCGCTCATCGAGCTGTCGTCAACGATGATACGTGAACGCATCGGTCGCGGCGAGAGCATTGAGTTCTACGTCCCCACCGATGTCGCCCTCTACATCAACTCTCGCCACCTGTACCGCACTGACAAACCAATAAACCAAGATAAATGACTGACAAACTATCACCCAACAGTGTCGCCCTGATTGCGCTGGCGGTCGAGTACTGCCGCATCGTGGAGAGCGCGCCCTCGCTCGACGACCGCGACGAGTTCATCGGTTCGATGCTGAAGTTGCTGCCGCGGCTGTACATCACCGCGAGCGACGTCGATGACTACACGGGCTATAGCGAGTACTTCATCGACGCCATGCTCGACGAGGACACCTACAACGCCGTGCGCGACGGCATTGCCCTGCTCATGGGCGAGGACGACGTCTACCTCGAGGTCTTCCAGAGCGACATGAAGTATAGCGAGACACCCATTGCCACCAGCATCAGCGAGAACCTCGCCGACTTGTACCAGGACCTCTACAACTTTGCCGTGAGCGTGCGCGACGCCACACTTGACGTGCAGCAGGAACTCGTGGGCCAGTGCAAGGACAACTTCATCAACTACTGGTCGCAAACCCTGCTCAACGTGCTGCGCGCACTCAACCAATTATACTATAATTAACCTTTTCACCCCCCAACCTACCACTATGTTAGTTTCACCGTCACTACTCAGCGCCGACTTCGCCAATCTTGCCGCCGACCTCGAAATGATCAATACCAGCGAGGCGGACTGGTTACACCTTGACGTCATGGATGGCGTTTTTGTGCCCAACATCTCGTTCGGCTTCCCCGTGATGAAGTTTGTACAGGAGTTGTGCGACAAGCCCCTTGACGTGCACCTGATGATTGTCGAGCCCCAAAAGTTCGTGAGCCAGGTTCGCGACACGGGCGCGATGATGATGAATGTGCACTACGAGGCATGTACCCACCTCAACCGCGTGGTGGCTCAAATCCACGATGCCGGTATGCAGGCGGGCGTCACGCTCAATCCTGCCACACCGGTGTGGATGCTGCAGGACATCATCACCGACGTTGACCTGGTGCTACTCATGAGTGTCAACCCGGGCTTTGGCGGCCAGCACTTCATTGAGGGTACGCTCAAGAAGGTGCGCCAACTGCGCGAGCTCATTGCCGACAGTGGCTCTCGCGCGCTCATTGAGGTGGACGGTGGCGTCAACGCCGACACCGGCGCCAGCCTTGCCGAGGCGGGTGCCGACGTGCTCGTGGCCGGCAACTATGTGTTTCACGCCGCCGACCCCCATGCCGCGATATCAACTCTAAAACGCTTGTAATCAACATGCAATCCACCTCTACCCTCTTGATGTTCAGGTTTCGCCGGTCATGCATAGTCATGCTCACAGCGGCGCTGATGGCGGCGCTGAGCGCATGCAGCAACCGCGATGCAGACTTGCAGAAGATGGTGCCCGCCGACGCCGTCGCAGTCGCCAC
>CAMHDX010000059.1 GCA_946183895.1 uncultured Porphyromonadaceae bacterium
CGAAAATTCCCGAAAAATTATTTTATCCCGTAAATATTCGTAAATCCACGTAAATTTAAAGATAAAATTCTGCAAATAAAATATTTACGATAATTTACGGGAATTTACGGGAGATCATTATTTTCGTAAATTTTCGTGAGCATCTTCAAGGCTGTGGATGTTAGGGGGGACTAAAAGCAGTCATCACGGCCTCCTGTCGGAGGTCGTGATGACTGTACGATGGCGCTGAAAGCGCCATTTCCATTCGTTACTCCACGGCGATGGTGTCGCCGGCGCTATGCGCCGTCTCCTGGGGCGCATACTGGCTCTGCACTGTGGCGATGCCCATGCTGAACTTGCCGGGCGCCATGACGTACACATCGTAGGTCACAACGTGCGTGCCCTTGTACAGGTCGTTGAAGAACAGGCGCGTGGTCACATCCTTGGTCTCGTGATAGTAGCCAATGCGGTCGGCATAGCGGTAGCCCGAGGTCTGGTCAACCGGCTCAAAGCAGGCGGCACGCTCATCGACCACGGTGACGTAGTCCAGGTCGCGCGCGTTCTTGATGGTCAGGCGCACCTGCACCTTGTCGCCCACATGCAGGGCACCGGACACCGCCTTGACTGTGCCGTCGGGCTGATACACCGCCAGCTGCTTGGTGATGCTCAGGTCGTCGATTGACGCTGCCTCAATCGAGGTCATCGGAGCGACATATTGCACATACACCGAGCCCCATGCCGGTCCTGCCGCCTGGCGGTCAATCACCAGTTGTCCGGTGGTTGACGCGTCGAGACTGCGGCGGGCATAGCCCAACCACTGATCCACGCGGTCAAACTCAAGCTTCTCGCCTGCCACCGTGACGGTGGGCAGCGGCGCGCGCTCCAGCCAGTTAGTGCCGGTGCTCAACAACGTGTATACCGCACCGCTTGCCAGGCTACTTGAGCCCCAATCATTGGTCTGCTTCATCAGCAGCATCCACTTGCGCATCAAGTCAATCTCGCCCACACGCGGGTCAATCTCGTGGAAGGCCTGCAGGATGCGCGAGGTCACACCCACCTTGTCGTAGTAGCGCCAACCACTCGTCACGTTATCCCAGTACATGCCCAGGTTAGGCTTGGTGATGGCGAACTGCCGCAGGCTCTCAACGATGCGCGAAGCCGTCTTGCCATAGCCGCCGCGGTTGAGCGTCAGCGCGTAGAACGCCTTCTCACCGTGGCTCAGTCCCTTGCCCCAGTCATTGTTCATCGACTTGAGCACCTTCTTGGTCAGGTCAGCATTAGCCTTGGGCAGCGCGATGTCGCTATACATCTGGCGGGTGTACACATAGTCGCCCCAGTCGCTATAGTCCACATTCTTCTTGCCCACAATCTTGATGACCCTGTTGAGCTGGTTGAGCGTCTCGGTGTCGTAGTAGGCAACGGCACGCTTGAGCATCGAGGCGAAGCGCTCATCGGCATTGAGATAGCCCAGATGTTTGAGCTCGCCCATCAGTTCAAGCACCAGACCGGTCGTCCACAGGCTCGACTCGCGACCCGGGTAGTCAATCCACGAGAAGCCGCCATCAGCATTCTGCAGCGCGCCCAAGCGCGTGATTATGCGCTCGCGCTCAGTCGCCATCAGCTCCGCGTCAAACAACTCGCTGAGCTTGCTCATGCGCAGGGTCTGGCGGTCAGCCTCGCGCAGCCATGGCGAGGCGAGCAACGTGCCAATCTTCAGGTCACTGTTGCGTGCCAGCATCGACACCAACGTCGAGTCTTGCTCATTCTCCTTCCAGTAGTCAATCGCCTGCTTGATGTTCGGCTGGCTCGCCGCGATGCCCTGAGCCAGCTGCAGGGCGAACAAGTTGTGAGCCAACGAGCTTGCCGTGACATAGTCGCCGTCGAAGATCGTCGGCAATGCCGTGGCGCAATACCACACCGGATTGTCGCAGTACTCGAGTGTCACTCGCGCGCCGTCGGGGAAGGCAGGCAGGTCAATGGCAGTGTGGCCAACTCCAGCCTCGATGTAGAACGGCGTAGTCTCGATGACCGGCTGTGAAGCCTCGAGCACGGGTATCATCACCTGCTCGCCGTCACCAAAGTTGCCGTTAACCGCCTTGACACGCAGGCCGACAAAGGGGATGTCGGCGGGCACTTCCCAGTCGATGGTCAGCGCGTCGCTGCCCTTGGCTCCAAGCGAGCCCTGCAGCGTGCGGGTGGCATAGATAGCCTCGGTGCGCGGGTCGAACAGCTCAATCACCGCAGTGAAGTCGGTAGCCTCCTCAGTCGCATTTTGCACAGCGGCAGCGAGGGTGATGCGGTCGCCGTGGCGCACAAAGCGCGGCGGGTTCGCCTTGACCATAATGGGCTTTTGGGTAAGCACCTCAAAGTCGAGATTGCCGCTATACATCTGCTTGTCCCAAGCGATAGCCTGCACGAGCCATGTCGTGTTGAATTGCGGCGCGTCAAACTCCACCGTCACCGTGCCGTCGGCATTGGACGTGAGGTTGGGCAGCCACAACGCGGTCTTGACGTCAGCCATGCGCATCTCCACCGCATCGAGAGCCTGCTCGGTGCCGCTATCCAACTTCAGCTCAGCGTCCTCCTCGAGCGCCTCAGCCTCTTCCACGACATTGTCATACAACTCGCTATTGAGCGCACGGGACTTAAGCATGGGTCGTCCGGCTGCCGCGCCATAGGCCACAGGTGCCATGTCACTCATCATCAAGCGGTCAACGTAAAACGTCGGGGCAAAGAACCAGTGGTCGTAGAGGTAGAAACTCGGATTGTCAAAGTCCGCGCTCTCACTATCCATGTCGGCTGTCCACGAGCGCGACACGAGATTGCTGCCACCCAGGCTCCATGACGACACATAGACGGGATTGAAGAGGTATGACGGGCGATGTAGCGACCAGGGGTTGGGACTGAGCGCATTCAGCGCCTTGTCGTACATCTCAAGCATCATCGCTCCGGCGCGCTTGGCGCCTGCCTTGCCGGTGATATTGAAGGTCCAGTGCTCACGTTCGCCAGGCACCAACTTGTTGCGGAAGCTCTGCACAGCCACATTGAGCTCGTCGGCATTTGCCGCCGAGTACATCGCGAAGTCGGTTGTATAGGACTTGTCCTGATAGCAACTGACCAGGTGCACATTGATATACTCCTCGGGTTGGCGCGGAATCATGACCTTGATGGTGTGCAAGCCCGGCTTGTAGTGCAGCCAGCGCTTTTGCAGCACACGGGTACGGTCGCTGATGACCATGTATACGTGAGCCTCGGGCGCCGAGGTGGCGATGATGAACGAGGCCTCATTGGTCTTGTCATCGACCACGCGCTCGGCTTGCGGCACCCACAGCACGGTGTTGGGCTTGGCGCAAGTCTTGTCGTCAAGGCGATAGAGCGTCAAGGTCGCGATGGCATCGGCATCGTCCTCACTGTCGCCGGCGTCGAGGATGTGCACCTTGATGCGATACTCGCCGCTGGGCAGCGAGGTGAGGTCAACCACTGGCTCGTTGGTGTTGAGATTGCCGGTGAGCACAGGCTCGGTCTCGCCAGTGCGACGCACCTCCCAGGTGCAGGGCACCCAGGTCTCGGTCTCGCTGGTCGTGTTGTAACGCAGCGGCAGGCGCAGCGACGTCGTGTTGCGGTGCTCAATGTCGCCGTTGGTAAACTCAATGCCGCGGCGGGTGCCGATGATAAATCCGGTCGTCGCCTCATGGGTCTCGCCGGTGGCGGTGGTCACAGTGGCTATCGCACTGTAGCGATATAGCGACCACCAGCTGCGACGCGACGCCTTGTTGTCGGGGAACGCCTCGGCAGGTACGGTGAGCGTGAAGTTGCCCTGCGCATCGGTGCGCACCGTGTCGGTGACCACCTCGTCGCCACGGTCGCGGCTGCTGTAGTGCCACCACCATGCCCACTCGTGCTTGCGCACCGAGATTTGCACATCAGTGTCCTGAATGGGCATGCCGCTATAAGTCGTCGCGCGACCGGTCAACTTGACCGGCTGGCGGTTGACGTAGCTGCGACGCGGGTCGGTCCACTCCACCTCGAAGGTAGGTGTCTTGTACTCGCTCACCTCGATTGACTTGGTGCTATTGTTGAGACGTCCCTTGACAACGATGTCCCAACTGCCGTTCATGCGGTCGGTGGGCAAATCGATGTCGAGGGTGAAACGACCATAGTCGTCGGTCTTCACCTGATGGCTACTCACTTTGTTATAGGCAGCATCGCGCAACTCGACCTGGTACTCACAGTTCGCCTTGACGATGTTTTCCATGCCGTCGCCGCTATACACAATGCCCGCCAGATGCACCGTCTCGCCCGGACGATAGATGCCCAGGTCGGTGTACAACTCCACACTGACGTAATCGGGGTGGCGCGGCGTATTAAGCGAGATGTAGCGTGACGGCATGTAGCGGTCGTCGCCACACACGGCATAATAGGTCAACTCGCGCAGGGTGGCGGGCACCATGACAATGCCATCGGCATCAGAGACTGCACTGAACCGCTTCTGCTTCTCCCTGCTCTCAATGGTCACACCCTGCAGCGGCTTGCCGGTCGCGGCATCAACCACGACCACATAGCGGTCGTCATGCTCGGTGACTACATTAAAGGTGTTGATGTCGTACACTAACGTCACGTTGCCACTCCGGCCATTGACCAGAGTCCGCTCCTTGCCGCCGGCGTTGTACGCGGGGATGATGATGTAGCGACCATATGGCAGGCGGCCGAAGTTAATCTTAATAATCTCGCTCTCGAACGGGATTGAGCCGGTAGCAGTCACCTCGCGCTCGGCGACAAGGGTTAACCGCTCGACCGGCACATCGTCGTAGTGACCATTCAACTCCAGGTCGTCAGGCAACCGGTACAGGCGAGCCACACCGCGGTTGAGGTTCTTGAGCCGCACGGTGGCGGTGAGCGAGTCGCTTGAGGTGAGGTGGTCGTTATACCACACTCGCATCTCGCGCTCCTCAATGCGCTTGATGTTGTTGCTCACCTGGGCAGTGAACAGCGAGTTGGGGAAACGGGCAACGTAGTCCTTGAGCAGCGCGTAGTCCGAGCTATAGTAACTGTTACGCAACGCGTAGCCACTCCACTCGTGGTCCTTGTACTCCTCGTAGATCTCGTCATTGTCTCGCATGGTCTCGTTGACCAGATAGTAGATGTGGGCGGGGACATTGTCGCGCGTATATTGATCCCACAGTTGCTTGGCACGCTCCTTAATAGCGCTATCGGCGGTGAGCGATTCCACGTCCATACACACAAACGTCAACACCGTGGGAATCACGGTGAAACTGAGCTTATTATCGGCGACAACCAGCGAGCCCAGGTCAGTAATGGGCACCGCGGCCAAGGCCTCGGACTCGGACAACGCCGCCATTAGCAGCGAGTCAACACGCACCTTAAAGTCCAGCGGGCTCCACTCGCTATAGTCTGTGTCGCCCGCCTTGAGCGCCACATGGGTCGGTGTCGTCTCCTCATCCTCATCATCAATCAATGCCTCCCGATCCCAGGTGCCGTACCCCTCACTGTAACTGAGGAACACGCGCGCCTCGAGTAACCGCATCATCGCCCTGTACTCGGGACGCTGCTCGCGGTTGATAGCGTCCTCAATGCGCTTGACGATGTCGTTCATGTTGTCGGGCGAAATGTTGCTCTGGGCTAACGAATATCGCACCAGGGCATCGGTCACCGCACGACCGTCCTTGCTCTTGAACGCCGACTGCAAGTCAGACAGGGCATTCTTGCTCACATCCTGCGGAAAGTTGAAATCGACCTCCCGCGGTGTCTTCCCTTTAGCCCCGCCAAATGAAAATAAAGCCATCAGCAGTACAATTAATAGGTTTGTAATTCGGTTCATAGTTTCAAAGTATTAAGCATTAATAGCAACGTCTGAGCCTCAAGCGCGCCGTGCGCGCACCGGAGGTCCCGAAACGCCTTAATTCTCTCAACTCTCTCGTTATATATATATTAAACGTATCGCGCGATACTAAATTATATCAGTTAGAGAAAAGATTGGCATCATGGTTTAATCGCTATGCGCCCAATATTTTGAGCTACATTCACTGCTATTGCAACATTCGTGCCACGCCTCAGATGCCCATTCCAACTATTTTTTGTAACTTTGCGGCCGTTTTTTGAATTTATAGATATTGATATGACTAAGATTAGCGGTATTGTGGCCATGGCGCTTGTCATGGCTTTCCCTGCCGGCGCGCGTGAATACACTCTCGCGCAGCTGGCATCGATTGCCGGCACCGGAGTGACGGTGGTGGACGGTGAGTATGTGTTGACAATGAAC
>CAMHDX010000060.1 GCA_946183895.1 uncultured Porphyromonadaceae bacterium
CCAACAGTCGCTTGGCGACATTGAGGGTGGTCACGCCGGTTGACTTGTCTTTGAGACCGTCGAACACAAACTCATGCTTGCACACCACGTCCAGGGGCAACTCATAGGCGTCCTTGAGCCGCTGCTTGATGTAGTTGGCATTGAGGGTGGCAAGTGGACCAACCATCTTGATGTGCTCACGGCCCAGCGACAAGATGTAGGCATAGGCGCGCGCCAGCACACCGAAGTTGCCGGTCCACCCCGTCACTTGACCCATGCTGCGCTTGTCGCTGTCGGCGATGCGGTAGCTGTCGGTCGCGCTGTCATGGACGACGTGCGGTGCCGGCAGCAAGTCCTCCAGCCCGCTACGCACACCCACCGGTCCCGCACCGGGTCCGCCGCCGCCGTGAGGCGTGGAGAAGGTCTTGTGCAGGTTGATGTGCATGATGTCAAAGCCCAAGTCGCCCGGGCGGCAACGGCCCAACAGCGGATTGAGGTTGGCGCCGTCGTAGTACATCAGACCGCCGGCATCGTGTACCATGGCGGCAATCGCCTTGATGTTGTGCTCAAAGATGCCCAGCGTGTTGGGATTGGTCATCATCATGCCGGCGATGGTGTCGTCGAGCAGAGGCCTGAGGGCGTCAACATCGACGGTGCCGTCGGCGAGGCTCTTGACCACCACCACCTGCAGGCCGGCAACAGCGGCGCTGGCGGGATTGGTACCGTGAGCCGAGTCGGGCACGATGACGCGCGTGCGGCGTGTGTCGCCACGCAGCTCGTGGTACTTGCGCATAATCATCAGGCCGGTCAACTCGCCGTGGGCGCCGGCATAGGGGTTGAGCGTGAACTCAGCCATGCCGGCAATTTCGCTCAATGCCACTTGCAGACCGTGGTACATCTTGAGCGCGCCTTGGGTGGCGGCGGCAGGTGCGCACGGGTGCAGGTCGCCGAAGGTGTCGCTGAGCTCCTCGTCAATCTTGGGATTATACTTCATGGTGCATGAGCCCAGCGGGTAGAAGCCCGTGTCGACGCCAAAGTTGTTGTTGCTCATGTTGGTGTAGTGGCGCACCACAGTCAGCTCGTCACACTGGGGCAGCCCGGCATCTTGTTCGCGCATCAGCTCCGGCGCCAGGTCAATGTCAACCTCGTCAACTGCCGGTTGGGGCAGCGAATATCCCACGCGGCCCTCATGCGAGAGCTCAAATATCAGTTTACTATAGAATTGTCTATTCATGCGGCTTCTCTTTTTAGGCAGTCAATAATCTGAGAAGACTATCAATGTCGTCGCGCGATTGCTTCTCGGTGACGGCTATGGTCAGGCGATTGCCTTGACGCACACCGGGCAAGATGCTGTGTTCCATCACCGCCTTGCAGCGTTGCTCCAATGCGGCCTCGCCATCGAGGCATTCAACGACAAACTCGTTGAGGAACGGACGGGTGGGGTAGACCAGACGGTAACGCTCGCTTGCTACTAGCCGCTTGGCAATGTGGTGTGCGCCGGCATAGCCGCGCTCGCACACCTCGCGCAGGCCCTTGTCGCCCATCAGGGCGAGGTACACGGTGACAAACAGTGCCATCAGGCTCTGGTTGGAGCAGATGTTGCTTGTTGCCTTCTCGCGGCGGATGTGCTGCTCGCGTGCCTGGAGTGTCAGCACAAACGAGCGTTGACCCAGGGCATCGGTGGTCGCGCCGACGATGCGGCCGGGGAGCTTGCGGATGTGCTGCCTGGTGGTGCACATGAAGCCCACGTACGGACCGCCGTAGCCCATTGGGATGCCCAAGCTCTGGCCGTCGCCCACGGCGACATCGGCGCCCCATTCGCCCGGAGTGCGCAGCACGCCCAGCGTGCTTGCCACGCAGTGCATCACCATCATCGCCTTGGCGGCATGAATCTGCTCGCTCCAGCCCGTGTAGTCCTCCACGATGCCGTAGCGGTTGGGCTGGGCAACGATGACACCCGCCACGTCGCCCGCCTGAAGCTTAGCCTCAAGGTCGGTGCGGCTGGTCACGCCATCGTCCTCGGCAATCTCGTCAAGGGTGATGCCATGATAGTGGGCATAGGTGCGCAGCACGCTGCGCACACCCTCAGCCACGGTACTGCTCACCAGCACGCGGTTGCGCTTGCGCGCGCTCGCCACGGTCATCATCATCGCCTCGGCGGTGGCGGTGGTGCCGTCGTACATCGACGCGTTGCTCACCTCCATGCCCGTCAGACGCGACATCATGGTCTGATACTCAAAGATGTACTGCAGCGTGCCCTGCGAAATCTCAGCCTGATAGGGGGTGTAACTCGTCAAGAACTCGCTGCGGCGGGTAATCTCGTTGACCACCGCCGGCGTGTAGTGGTCATACACGCCACAGCCCATGAAGCACGCGTCAAAGTGCCGGTTCTCCTTGCTCAACGCGCCGAAGAACTCGCGCAGCTCATGCTCGCTCATGGCACGGGGCAGGTCGTAGTCGCGATGCAACTGCAACTCGTCGGGGATGTCGCTGTACAAGTCGTCAAGCGACTGCGCGCCTATGGTGTTGAGCATGTGCGCGATGTCCCCGGCGGTGTGAGGAAAATATTTGAATGCCATTGGTGTAGCGAATTGCGTTACTCGATGGTCGAGCGGTAGGTCTCGGCGGTCATCAGGTTGTCCAGCTCGCCCTCATCGCTCAGTTGCACCTTTACAATCCAGTTCTCGTAGGGATCCTTGTTGATCAAACCGGGCTCGTCAATCAGCGCCTCGTTGACCTCAACGATGGTGCCGCTCACCGGCAGGTTCAGGTCGCTTGCCGCCTTGACACTCTCCACGGCGCCAAACACCTCGCCCGCGTCGAACTCGTCGTCAACCTCAGGCATGTCAACGTACACCACATTGCCCAACTCATGTTGAGCATAGTCGGTGATACCCACCGTGCCTACTCCGTCCTCTACGCGCACCCACTCGTGCGTCTCGCTGTAATACAGCCCGTCAATTACCTTACTCATTGTGATTATTGTTTTATTGTGATTGGTTTTTTAGTGTTTATAACTCTTCTTGTAGAATTTCTTGGTGACAACTGTCGCGGGGAAGACCTTGCGGCGGATGCGCACCTGCAACTCGTGTCCCAGGTCGCCCACCGGACGCTCGACCAGCGCCATTGCCAGCGACTTGTCAACGCTGATGCCGCGATAGCCGGTGGTCACGTGGCCCACAACGCGCTCACCGTCAAGCACCTCATAGCCGTGACGCGCGATGGCACGGTCGTGAATTTCAAGGCCGACCAGCTTCATTGCGCTGCCTTCGGCCTTCTGGCGCGCGCAGGCATCCTTGCCGATAAAGTCACATGGCTTGTCAAGCTTGACAAACAGCCCCAGGGTGGCGGCGATGGGCGAAATCTCGGCGCTGAGCTCGTCGCCGTACAGCGGCAGGCCAACCTCGAAGCGCAGCGTGTCGCGGCAACCGAGGCCGCAAGGCTGCACACCGGCGGCTATCAGCGCGTCCCACATCGACACGATGGTCGCGTGGCTCGCATAGATCTCAAAGCCGTCCTCGCCGGTGTAGCCCGTGCGGCTCACGATGATGGTCTCGCCGGCAAGGTCCATGGTCTTGAACGTGTAGAACGTCAAGTCGCCGCACTCCAGGTGGAGCACATCGCGCAACGTGGCTTCGCTGTCGGGGCCTTGAACGGCAAGCTGGCCGTAATAGTCGCTCTGATGGTCAACTGTCACGTTGAACTTGCCTGCGTGGCTGTTAATCCACTCCACGTCCTTGTCGATGTTGGCGGCATTGATGACAAGCAGCAGGTCGTTAGGCGCCATCTTGTATACCAGCAGGTCGTCAACAGTGCCACCATCGGGATAGAGCATCATGCCGTAAGCAATCTTGCCCGGCTCGAGGGCGGCGACATTGCCCGTGAAGATGTAGTCGACAAATGCCTCGGCATCCTCACCGCTGACGCGCACCTCGCCCATGTGACTCACGTCAAACACGCCCACGTGGTTGCGCACGGCGTTGTGTTCCTCAACTATGCCGGCATACTGTATCGGCATGTCAAAGCCGCCAAAGGGGCTCATCAGTGCGCCCAGCGCTACGTGGCGGTCGTGTAAACAAGTTTCTTTGTTCATTGATTTATGTTTGTTTGGTTAATTATCATGTCGATGAACTGTGATGTGTTCAGTCCATAAATCACGTTACTCATGTCGGTGCCGCCGAGGGCGGCGGTCAATGCCTCGCGGTCAGGCTTGACACCCCTCAAGGCTGTCAGGATCTCGTCAAGATTGCCGATTTGGAAAAAGTCGCCGCGCATGGTGATGTCTCCGATGGTGCCGCTATCGGTTAGCTCGGCGTCAATCGCCACCTCGCCGGCGTCGCCAATGCGCGATGCCGATTGCCCTGAGGCACGCCGCGCGCCGCGACCCGCGATGAATGTCGGCGTCAAGTACTCCTCCATGCGATGCTCGATGGCTGCGACATCGCTGTCGTTGAGCATGATCGTGCCATCGCACAACGCCCGGCGCGCGTGCTCCTTGAACGCGTCAATGCCCATGTCAAGGTGCCGGCTCAGTGTGGTCACGCGGCTGGTGACGCTTGTCACGCCCTTGCTTTGCAGCTTGGCGCGCGATGGGGTGATGGCATGGCTCATGTGGCTCATGTCGGTGTCGTAGAGCATCGTGCCGTGCACGATGCTGTAGCCGCCGTGACTGTAGAACGCGCTGCCGCTCACCTTGCCGCCGGCAATCATGATGTCGTTGCGCCCTGTCGCCGTCGCGTTGAGCCCGAGCGAGCGCAGCATCGACACTATCGCCGATGTGTAGCGGCTATACACCTCGCTCACATTGTCGCCGCGGGTGATGTAACTCAGCATGATGTTGCTGCTGTCGGCAAACACACAGCCGCCACCGCTCTTGCGGCGGTACACGGCAATGCCGTGGGCGCGGCAATAGTCCAGGTTGACCTCGGTTGCCAACTCCTGGTTGCGACCGATAATGACGGTGGGAGGCACCTGCCACATGAAGTACAACGCGTCGCAGTCGGCGCGCTCCAGCACACCCATAGCGTGCTCTTCCATCGCCAGATAGAATGGAAGAGGTTGTGCCGTGACCGATGGTGGCAATGCGAGGTATTTCATGCTCAGTTCAGTACTTTAAAGCGGTTGAGTGTGTAAAGGTACAAAAAATCCTTGACACCGCAATAGTTTTAGCACTAAATTGCTCATCATTTTGTTTTTGTCAAAAAAAAGTTTATATTTGCAATTTATTTATTATAACAATTTATAACAATAACCAAATTTTGCGCTATGACAAACCCATTCAAGTACGGCAAGATATTTGACGCGACAATCATCAGGCTCATCTTGGCGCTGGTGTTGCTGTTGCCATGGACCATCACCTTTTGTCATCGTGATTCAACGGGATTGCTCAACCAGCGGCGCGCTGTGTTGACTGCCGGCACGTTGCTCACCGATTCGGTGGGTGCAGGCTCGGTGAGCGTCAATCGCGGTGATTCAATTACCCTGCTGGGAGCGGTTGACCGCACCGATTACGATGTGCCGATGTACTGGGTGCAGACCGACCGCGGTGTGCGCGGATATCTGCCGCAGGAGTGCCTCGCCGACAGTGCCTACGTGGTCAATCGCAGCCTCAACTTCACCAAGGACACTGTGCACTATGCCGCCAATCATGCCGGCGACACCATCGTTGTCAAGAAAATCGCCAAGAACAAGAATAAAGTGACTGAGGCGCATGTGCGCCTCGCTTCGGGCAAGGACACGGTGCTCAACGGCACCCCGTTTGTCTATCTGCTCACCGATTCGCTTGATGGCTACGTTGTGTCTACTTATGCCAACAACATGGAGCCGATGTCGGCAGGCAAGTTTGAGAAGCAATGCCTCGGCAAGAAGTTTGACGAGGTTGAGCGGGACTTGACGCCCGCCTTGCTGGTGGCGCCGCTCAAGTCGGGCGGCTTGCAGGCGCAGTATCCGGTGCTGATCTTCAAGGGCGGCGAGTTCTTCCGCCCCATTGTTGACTATGATGCCGACAGCGTGGCGGTGGGTTATCGCCTGCCTGCCCGGCCGGCGCGCACCATGAACAGTTGGGTGCTCAAGTATATACCGATGTACGATAAGTTCTGCGACCTGCCCATGGTGGGAGCCATCTGGCGTGACGGCATCTATGACCGCTCGGCGCTGTTCGTGTCCGACTCGTTTACCAACCACTGGGACATGAACGGCTTCTCAATGAAGACCGCCGGCATGTTCCTGCTG
>CAMHDX010000061.1 GCA_946183895.1 uncultured Porphyromonadaceae bacterium
CGACACTTGCCGCAATTATGCCGTCAACGAGGACAACTTCCTGTTCACGTCACAACTGGGCTACAAGGCGGCGCACAACTGGTACTACAGCGCGATGCTGCAGTTCAAGACGCAGTTCTTCAACAACTACAAGAGCAACACCCGCGACATGAAGGCGGCGTTCCTGTCGCCGGGCGAGTTGAACCTGGGTCTGGGTATGACCTATAGCCATAAGAAGGACGACGGCACCCGCACCTTCACGCTCGCCATCGCCCCCTTGTCCTACAACCTGAAGATTTGCCGCAACATCACCGACCTGGACCCGACCGCATTCGGCATCAAGGAGGGTCATCACACCCAGAGCGACTTCGGTAGCAACCTCGAGGCGAAGTTGATGATGAAGTTCGGTGCCAACATCACGTGGAACAGTCGCTTGTATGTGTTCACCAACTACAAGTATGTGCAAGGCGACTTTGAGAACACGTTCGACTTCTTGATTACGCGCTACTTGAGCACCAAGATTTCGGCACACCTGCGCTACGACAAGTCTCAGCCTCGCGACAAGAAGTGGAAGTACTGGCAGTTTAAGGAAATTCTGAGTTTCGGTTTGACATACCGATTCGCGACAAACTGATAGCTGTAGTGGACAATGATGAGGCGGTGCATACTATTGATAATGGTCGTGTGGGCGCTGCTGGCAGTAGCGAACGACCACCTGGACAGGGTAGCGCGATTTGTCGACTCGATGGACGAGACGGCGATGATGCGCTGGTGTGACACGTCGCCCGTGCAGGGACTGGAGGGCGTGTGGTATTATCCCGCCGAGAATGTCACAATGGGAATACGCCGCTGCGAATACTCGCATCCGCACAACGACTGCTATGTCATCATCATGCTCGCCAACGACAACGACCTCGAGTTGTTGCCCGGCACCGTGATGGGGCACATTGAGCAAAGCGCCGTGAGCAACCGCTTCAAGCTCACGCTCTTTAGCGAGCGCGACCATGTCACGTTGCTGCGCCCGGTGGAGATGGTGGCAGCACTCAACGACAAGAGCGACGAGTTGACCTTTGACCCGCCGCACTGGAATGTCAAGGTGAGAGTTAACCTTGTCCGCTTTTTGCCCACCATCTTCGGCAAGCTTGCCGGAGTGTCGGTCATACCCGAAATCAAGGGCGAGCGCCTGCCCATCGGCTTCAAGAAGGTGTATCCTAATGTCCAACGCCGCGAGCGAGTGCGATACCTATGAGAAAATATTTATCCATAATAGTGATTGTGCTTGCCACCGCATTGTCGGCAATGGCACAGCGCGTCAAGACCACCGCGGGCAATCTGGCGGTGAGCGCCGAGGCACCAGTTGCCCGCATCAATGCCGGCACGGTTGTCGACACTGTCGCGGCGCCGGCGGGTGCTGAGCCGTTCACCCAGGAGGACATCACGCTGCGTGGCTATAGCAAGCGTGTGAGTGACAACAAGGAGTGCGTGTTTGTGACCAACAACACCACGCGCCCCATCGCCGCGGTGCACCTGTTGCTGCGCTATCGCACCCTTGACGGCACCTTGATTGCCGAGCGCGAGGTGACCTTGCGGTGCAATGTCGCCCCGCGGGCTGCCGCGATGTGCGAGTTCCGCACGTTTGACACCCATCATGAGTACTACTATGTTCAGAGCGGCAAGTCTCGCAAGAGTGCCGTGCCCTATGACATCTCTTACCATGTGTTGGGTTACGACGTGACAGTGGGCAGGGCGGCTCACTGATGACAAGCGAATTCAAGTTTCGGCTGAGTGTGTAGGCTTTTATCAAGAATTTTATTAACAGCCTTGAACCATTAGGGCAAGGATTTATATAACTAAGTGGCTATGAAACGATTGTTGCTTATTCTCGTGGCGATGGCGGGTGTCGTGGCATACGCGGGAGTGTTGTCACCCTCGGCACGAATGTTGATTAATAGCGGGTCAACGGCTCGCAAGGCCCCCGGCGACCGCGTGTGTCGCGTGATAATGACTGTGGACCACTATGACGCGTCTGTGTGCGAGATGCTCGCCGATGCCGGTGGCGTAGTTGAGAGCCATGCCGGCGATGTGGTGGTGGCGCGGGTGCCGGTGTCCCGTCTTGAGGCGCTCGCCATGTGTCCTGTGGTGCAGTGTGTTGAGGCGGAGCGTGAGGTGGAGCCCGCAACGCTGATTGCCCGCGGACTGACCAATGTTGATAAGGTGCACGCCGGCACCGGTCTCAAAAGGGCCTTCACCGGCAAGGGCGTTGTGGTGGGAGTGATTGACACCGGATTTGAGTTCAATCACATCGCGTTCAAGGACGCGTCGGGCAACAGTCGCATCAAGGCGGTTTATCTGCCCGGAGTGACCGATGGCACGTCGCCTGTGTTCGGTGACGAAACCTTGCCCGGCAGCCACTACACCACCGCCGAGCAGATAGCCGCGTTGACGTGCGACACCGAGCGCTCAACCCACGGCACTCACACTGCAAGCACTGCAGCCGGCACTATCATTGACGGCTTGGGTGGCATGGCTCCGGACGCCGACATTGTGTTGTGCGGACTGGGAGACCGCTTGACCGATGCCAACATCCTGAACAGTATGTTCTACATCGCCAGCATCGCCGAGCAGCTTGACGAGCCCTACGTCATCAGCATCAGCATCGGCAGCAACGATGGTCCTCACAACGGGTTGACCGGCTTTAATCGATACATCGATGCCATCAGCGATGATGGCGGCATCGTGGTGATATCGACCGGCAATGACGGCAACAAGAAGATGCACCTGTCGCACACCTTTAGCACCGATGATGAGCAGGTGGCGTCAATCCTTAGCACAATCAGCTACACCAACGCCGGCATGACAGCGTGGAGCGCCGGCGGCGAGGCCTTCTCCGGGCGGCTGGAGCTCATCAAGCTTGCGACCGGCGAGCTGGTGTATGCCTTCCCTGAGGTGACTGATGACGGCTACGTCTTGTCGGCAGACCCCACGAGCGAACACTACGACGAGGAGTTCGCGACTTATTTCACAACCGCCACAATAGCGCAAATGGCAGCGGGACAGGATGCGCAGACGGGTACGCACACTGTGCAGGGCATTGTGGTGGGCGACCTGACGGTTGACAAATCATCTTATCGCCTGGCGATGCGGTTGACAGGCAAGGCTGGCACGCGCGTGGACGCGTGGCCGTTTGTCAGCGCCCACCAGTTCACGAGCCACGGCGGGATGACGGGCTACGTTGACGGCGACAACCTCATCTCGGTGAGCGACATGGCATGCGCGCCGACTGCGATAACCGTCGGCGCCTACATCGGCGCGAATTCCTACACCGGCATTACAGGACAAACCTATACACAGAGCAGTTACACACCGATTGGCGATGTGGGTGCATTCTCGAGCTACGGCACCGACCTGGGCGGTCAGGTGCATCCCACCATCACGGCGCCGGGCACCCAAGTGCTGGCGGCGGTGAGCAGATATTGCACCACCTTTGTCAGCGACAATGCCAAGTACGCCAACAAGGTGACCGTTGATGGCACTGACTATTACTACGGGGCGTACAGTGGCACCTCAATGTCGACTCCGGTGGTTGCCGGCGTCGTGGCACTGATGCTGGAGTTGAACCCCAAGCTGACTGCCGGCCAGGTGAAGACGTTGTTGCAGTCAAATGCCACCCATGATAGCTACACGGCGGCAAAGTCGGCACGCTTTGGTGGCGGCAAGGTTGACGCCCTGGCTGTGATGGCAGGCCCCACGACCGGAGTGAATGATGTCAAGATGGGCGACGCGCCCTTTGCGGCAATGACCGCCGACGGTAGCATCGTTGTCGTGCTGCCCACAGGTGCCACGGGAGTGACAATCTACGACATCTCGGGGCGGCAAGTAGGCGCAGCGACCGGTGTCGACGGTGTGGCGCGCGTCGAGGGGTTGCCTCACGGCGTGTATGTCGCCGTCGCTGCCGGACATGGCGTCAAAGTGGTCCTGTAGGGCTCATTTATTGAACACATCAGGCTCGCAACTCAGGTTCAGGTGGCTGATTGGCCTGCCGTAACCGGGAGTGGCGAGCCTTTTTTTGCGCCATTGGGTGTCGTGTCGTCGGGTAGGGTAGTGGAATGAGCCGCTGTACAATAAACGCGCGCGCGAAGCGTTAAAAAAAACAAAGGGACACAATTAAACGCGGCAAAGTTTGCACGCGGTTAATGTTTTTTGTTTACCTTTGTAATTTGAATAGGTTAATACTCGACAGATGAACACTATCAGTAAGATATACCACAATATGCGCCGCGTGATGACGTCAGTCGTGGCGGCATTGGCAACATTCATGCCGATGATGGGCTTTGACTCATCGCACTACACCACGGCGTCACGTTTGTCCACGGGCAAGTGGGTCAAGGTGAGCGTGCCCCAGGACGGCTTGTATCGCATCACTGATGACGACGCGCGCCGCTGGGGTTTCACCGGCGTTGCCAACTTGCGTGTGTACGGTTACGGCGGTCACATGATGTCGGAGTGCTTGACAGCCGATATCCCCGATGACCTGCCGCAGTTGCCGGTGATGCGTGCCGGCGGCTCGATAGTGTTCTGGGGTGCCGGTCCCACGTCATGGATTGCGATACCCGGCGCCGACTTGACCTATGTCCAGCAGCAGCATGCCTATGCTACCGCCGGCTATTACTTGATTACCGAGGACGCGTCGGTCGAGGAGCTGTCGGTGCCCGCGGGTGGTGTGGAGGCCGCCGTTGCCGAGGCGGCGACTACCGGTACCGCCCGATTGTATCATGAGAGCGAGCTGGTGAATCCCGGTCAGACCGGCCGCAACCTGCTGGGCGAGGACATCTCGTCGCGCGCGTTCACCGTGTCGTTTGACCTGCCCGGTCGTGTGGCGGGCACGCCGGTTGTTGTCCGCACCGACATCGGTTCGGGCTCCACGTCGACCAATGGCTCGGTGAGCTTTACCGCCAACGGTACTCGTGTTGCCGCTGTGGGCGATGAATCAATCACCCGCATCACCGACCCCCACCACCAGCATTATTATCCCACCAGCCATGTGCGTGTGCTTGACGACATTGACGGCGAGCACCTCAACTGGACTGTGACCTATGGCTCGGTGCCCAACATCAAGATTGCGCGTTTGGACTTTGTAACTGTCAACTATGAGCGCGCCCTGAGCCTGAGCGGCGGTGAGCCGTTGCTCTTTGGCGACGCCGAGGCTACTCAAGGCAAGCCCTATCGCCTGAGCGGCACCGGCTCGGCGCGCGTGTGGGACGTGACAGAGCCCGGCAAGCCGGTTGACGTGACCGATGCCTCGGGCGAGGCAACGACCGACTTTGTCGCCGCCTATAGCGGTGCGCGCGAGTATGTCGCCTTTAACCCCGACGCGGTGGCCTCATTGCCCTCACCCACAATGGTGGGAGCTGTGGCTAACCAGAATATCCATGGCGAGGAAACGCCCGACATGATAATCCTGGCTCCGAGCGAGTACCTCGAGCAGGCGCAGCGCATCGCCTCGCTGCATGAGCGCCTTGACACAATGCGTGTGCTGGTGCTCAACCACGCGCTGGTGTTCAACGAGTTCAACAGCGGCACGCCCGACGTGATGGCTTATCGCAGCCTGTGCAAGATGTTCTATGACCGCGGTGCCGATGAGCAGGGCCACCGGTTGCGCTACCTGTTGCTGATGGGTGGTGCGACCTATGACAACCGTTTGGTATCTGATAAACTCAAGGGTGACACCACGCCTCGGGTACTCATTTGGCAAAGCGAGGAGAGTGCGTTTGAGAGTACGTCCTACTGTACCGACGACTGCCTGGGTGTGCTCGCCGATGATAGCGGTCCGCTATTCTACCGCTACAACATCGACATTGCCGTGGGACGCATGCCGGCTCGCTCGGCTGCCGACCTGCGTGTGATGGTCGACAAGGCGGTCAACTACATGACCGTGCCCGACTATGGGGTGTGGAAGAACAACTTCCTCTACCTCGCCGATGACGAGGATGCCGGAGTGCACATGCGTCAAGGCGAGATCTTCATCGAGCGCATGAAGGACAATGGTGGCGCCGATGTGATCAACAACCACTTGTACATTGATGCCTTCCCTGCCGTGTCGCAGGGCGCGGGCCGTGCCTATCCGGCGGCGCGTGAGGCCTTCTACAATAGTCTGACCGAGGGCCAGTTGATGTGGCTCTATATCGGTCATGCCAATCCCAACAGCATGACAGGCAACGGCATGGTGCAG
>CAMHDX010000062.1 GCA_946183895.1 uncultured Porphyromonadaceae bacterium
CTCGACGCTCTCGGTCTGCGCAAACTCAATCACAGCGTTGTGAAGGAGTGCAACCCCGAGGTCCTGGGTATGGTTAATGTTGTGCGTCACCTGGTCTCTGTGACCGAGGTCGCCGAGTAATCGAACTCTTTATTTCACGTTAAAGTTATGGAATTATATAATCTAACTCCTGCCGTTGGTTCTAACAAGAAGAAACGTCGCATCGGTCGCGGTCCGGGTTCGGGCAAGGGCGGCACGTCAACTCGTGGTCACAAGGGTGCCAAGTCGCGCTCGGGCTACAAGAACAAAGTTGGTTTTGAGGGTGGTCAGATGCCGCTCCAACGTCGTCTGCCCAAGGGTGGCTTCAAGAATATCAACCGCGTTGAGTTCAAGGCCATCAACCTGAGCTTATTGAACGAGCTGGCTAAGGCTAACAATCTTGAGACCATCACTGTTGACACACTCCGCGAGGCTGGTCTGCTCCGCAAGGGTCAACTCGTTAAAATTCTTGCTAACGGCTCTATCGAAGTTAAACTCAATGTCGAGGCGAACGCCTTCAGCAAGAAGGCTGAGGAGGCTATCCTCGCCGCCGGCGGCACTGTCAAGAAAGTTTAATTCTCATGAAACTAATCGAGAATATTAAAAACATCTGGAAGATTGAGGACCTGCGCGAGCGACTCGTCATCACGTTCTTGTTCATCCTGGTCTATCGCCTGGGATGCCACATCGTGGTGCCGGGAATCGACCCGATGAACCTCTCGGCTATGCGTGCGTTCACTAACAATAGTGGACTCATGCAGTTGCTCGATATGTTCTCGGGTGGTGCCTTCTCGCAAGCCTCAATCTTCGCCCTGGGTATCATGCCCTACATCACCGCTTCTATCGTTATCCAACTTGCCGGAATGGTTATCCCCAGCTTCCAGAAGTTGCAACGTGAGGGGGAGAGTGGACGCGTGAAGCTCAACCAGTATACCCGCTACCTCACCGTGCTCATCCTGCTCGTGCAAGCTCCGGCTTATCTGGTCAACTTGCAGTATCAGGTCAACGCCGCAGCTGCCTCGGGTCATGCTCAGGTGATGAACATCGGCTGGCTCAACATGGTGTTCATGTCGCTCGTGCTCACCGCCGGCGCCATGTTTATCATGTGGCTCGGCGAGAAGATCACCGACAAGGGTATCGGCAACGGTATCTCGATGATCATCTTGGTGGGTATCATCGCACGCCTCCCGGGTGCCTTCTTCCAGGAGTTCACCAGCCGTCTCAACACGGCTCAGGGTGGTCTGGTGATGTTGCTCATCGAAATCATTGTCCTGTTTGCTGTCACCGCCGGTGCTGTCATGCTGGTCCAGGGTACTCGCAAGGTGCCTGTGCAGTACGCCAAGCGCATCGTGGGCAACAAGCAGTATGGTGGCGCCCGCCAGTACATCCCCTTGAAGGTGAATGCTGCTAATGTGATGCCTATCATCTTTGCGCAGGCTTTGATGTTCATCCCTGCCACGCTCGCGGGCTTCCGCGCCGGTGGCGAGGGCTTCTGGGCTAAGTTCGCTAGCACTTTCAGCGATATTAATGGCTTCTGGTACAATGTCGTCTACTTCTTGTTAATCCTTGCCTTTACTTACTTCTACACGGCTATCACGGTGCGTCCCACCCAGATGGCTGAGGAGATGAAGAAGAATAGCGGTTTTATCCCGGGCATCAAGCCGGGCAAGAAGACGGCTGAGTATATTGATTCTATCATGTCGCGCATTACCCTCCCGGGCTCTCTCTTCCTGGGCATCGTGGCTATCATGCCGGCGTTTGCGCGTTTCTTTGGAATCAACCAGCAGTTTGCCCAGTTCTTCGGCGGTACGTCATTGTTGATTATGGTGGGTGTTGTGCTCGACACGCTGCAGCAAATCGAGACGCACCTCCAGATGCATCACTATGACGGCTTGATGCGCTCTGGTCGCATCAAGGGACGTTGACAATATCTTTCGTGGTTATTGCTGAGACTATCTTATGATTTTCCTCAAGACTGACGAAGAGATTGAACTTTTGCGTGATGCTAACCTCGTGGTTGCACGCACTCTGGGCGAAGTGGCCAAGTGGGTGCAACCCGGGGTTACAACCCGCAAGCTGGACCAGATTGCCGAGGAGTATATCCGCTCGCAGGAGTGTGTACCGGGGTTCTTGGGCCTCTATGGCTTCCCGGCTTCGGTGTGTGTCTCGGTCAACGAGACTGTGGTTCATGGTATCCCCGACAACTATGTGCTGCGCGATGGCGACATCGTGAGCGTGGACTGCGGCGCGGTCAACAAGGCGGGCTTTAACGGCGATTCGACCTACACCTTCCCGGTGGGGGACGTTGCCGACGATGTGCTCGAATTGTTGCGCGTGACCAAGGCTTCGCTCTACGAGGGTATCTCTAAGGCTGTGCCGGGCAACCGCATCGGCGACATCGCCAATGCTGTCCAGACCTACTGCGAGCGCCATGGCTACGGCGTGGTCCGCGAGATGACCGGTCACGGCGTGGGGCGCAAGCTCCACGAGGACCCGGAGGTTCCTAACTACGGACGCCGCGGCACCGGCCCGCTCATCAAGAACGGTATGTGCATCGCCATCGAGCCCATGATCAACATGGGCAGCAAGAATGTCTTTATCGACAGCGACGCGTGGATTTGCCGCACTCGTGACCGCAAGCCCAGCGCTCACTACGAGCACTCTATCGCGATCCATCACGGCAAACCGGACATCCTCTCGAGTTTCGACTATGTGCAGCAAGTCCTGGGCGACCGTTTTATTTAATCTCTCGAGTTAACACATTCTAACCGCGAACTGTATTTTCAACCAAGTATGGCAAAACAAGAGAATATCGAACTTGATGGCACCATCGTTGAGGCGCTCAGCAA
Source organism: uncultured Porphyromonadaceae bacterium (assembly GCA_946183895.1). Lineage (GTDB taxonomy): Bacteria > Bacteroidota > Bacteroidia > Bacteroidales > Muribaculaceae > Sodaliphilus. The sequence goes on from CAMHDX010000062.1 coordinate 2,868, forward strand.
CGCGCAATTCCGCGTCGAGCTGCAAACGGGGCATCAAATCATCGCCCACATCTCCGGCAAAATGCGCATGCATTACATCAAGATTCTGCCCGGCGACCGCGTGCGCGTTGAGATGACTCCCTACGACTTGACCAAGGGCCGCATCTCGTTCCGTTACAAGTAATCCATTCAACACTATTGATACATTACAATCATGAAGGTAAGAGCATCAATCAAGAAGCGTTCGGCCGATTGCAAGATCGTCCGCCGCAAGGGTCGCCTCTACGTCATCTGCAAGAAGAACCCTAAGTTCAAGCAGCGCCAGGGTTGAGACGGCTAACGGCAGCTCGTGTAAGCCTATTTTGCACTTTTTCTACACGATTTTGCCCGTAATCAATATTTTATTACTAATTTTGCACAAAATTTGAATTTCTTATATTTTTATGGCAGTACGTATTGTCGGAGTTGATCTCCCTCAGAACAAGCGTGGCGTGATTGCTTTGACCTATATCTTCGGTATCGGTCGCAGCAGCGCTGCCCAAATTCTGAAGAAAGCTGGTGTCAGCGAGGACACCAAAGTCAAGGACTGGACCGATACCGAGGCAGCCAAGGTGCGCGAGGTTATCGGTAACGAATACAAGGTCGAGGGTGACCTGCGCAGCGAGGTCCAGATGAACATCAAGCGTCTCATGGACATCGGTTGCTATCGCGGCATCCGCCACCGCAACGGCTTGCCCGTGCGCGGTCAGAGCACCAAGAATAACGCCCGTACCCGCAAGGGACGCAAGAAGACAGTCGCTAACAAGAAGAAAGCTACTAAATAATAACTGAAGTATGGCAAAAAAGACAGTCGCAGCTAAGAAGCGTGTAGTCAAGGTTGACGGTATCGGTCAGCTCCATGTGCACTCTTCTTTCAACAACATCATCGTGTGCCTCGCCAACGGGCAGGGGCAAGTGATCTCGTGGTCCTCAGCCGGCAAGATGGGTTTCCGTGGTTCTAAGAAGAACACGCCCTACGCCGCACAGATGGCCGCTCAGGATTGCGCCAAGGTCGCCTACGACCTGGGATTGCGCAAGGTTAAGGCCTATGTCAAGGGCCCGGGCAATGGACGTGAATCTGCTATCCGCACCATTCATGGAGCAGGCATCGCAGTGACCGAGATTATCGACGTCACTCCGCTTCCCCACAATGGCTGCCGTCCTCCCAAGAGAAGAAGAGTCTAATCGCAGTGTGTCTTCCGCGGCAATCTTTTGATACCCGCGATTTACTCCAACATCTCTTTCGCAAGTTTTATTTCTAAATTTTGCGAACCCGAATCAGTGAATAATGATTGCAACTTTTTTACCATTCGCAATAAAAAAGATACCATACCTCTCTGCAATCGCGGCTGCACTGTAGTGGTTCACTACTACAACAACTTTTCTTAACTTTACTAACAACAGACATGGCAAGATATACCGGTCCTAAGTCTAAGATTGCTCGCAAGCTGGGCGAGCCTATTTACGGTGAAGACAAAGTTCTCTCCAAGAAGAACTACCCACCGGGCCAGCATGGTGCCAACAAGAGAAGGAAACTCTCTGAGTACGGCACGCAACTGCGCGAGAAGCAGAAGGCTAAATATACCTACGGCGTACTCGAGCGCCAGTTCCGCAACCTGTTCAAGAAGGCGTCGTCTAGCAAGGGCGTCACCGGCGAGGTGCTCCTCCAACTCCTTGAGCAACGCCTCGACAATGTGGTCTTCCGCTTGGGCATCGCTCGCACTCGTGCTGCCGCACGTCAAATCGTGCTTCATCGTCACATCACTGTCGACGGTAAGGTCGTTAACATCCCCTCTTACTCGGTTCAACCGGGACAGGTCGTCGCCGTTCGCGAGAAGAGCAAGTCGCTCGAGGTGATCGTCGACTCGCTCGCAGGCTTCAACCACGCCAAGTATCCCTGGATTGAGTGGGATGAGAGCATCAAGGGGGGCAAGCTCTTACACCTCCCCCAGCGTGAGGACATTCCTGAGAATATCAAGGAGCAACTTATCGTCGAGTTGTATTCAAAACAGTAAACTTTTATATCCATGGCTATTTTAGCGTTTCAGAAGCCCGACAAGGTCTTAATGTTGGAGGCCGACAACACCTACGGCAAGTTCGAGTTCCGCCCCTTGGAGCCCGGATATGGTATCACCATCGGCAACGCTCTGCGCCGCATCTTGCTCTCGGGACTCGAGGGCTATGCGATCTGCAACATCCGCATCGACGGCGTGCTGCATGAGTTCGCCACGATACCCGGTGTTAAGGAAGATGTGACCAACGTTATCCTCAACCTCAAGAAGGTGCGTCTCAAACGCATCGTTGAGGATGTCGAGTCCGAGAAGGCTGTGGTTAAGGTCGCGGGACAGGACGTCTTCAAGGCTGGCGACATCGGCAAGGTGCTCAGCGGCTTTGAAGTCCTCAACCCCGAGTTGGTCATCTGCCACATTGACCCTAGCGCAGGCTTCCAGATTGAACTGTCAATCAACAAGGGTCGTGGATACCTTCCCGCCGAGGAGAATGCCAATCCCAATGATCCCATTGATGTCATCGCGATTGACTCTATCTATACGCCGATTCTTAACGTCAAGATCACAGTCGACAACTTCCGCGTCGAGCAGAAGACTGACTACGAGAAACTCATTCTCGAGATCAAGACCGACGGCTCTATTCACCCCAAGGATGCCTTGAAGGAGGCTGCAATGATTCTCATTCAGCACTTCATGCTCTTCAGTGATGAGAAAATCGCCTTTGATGTCACCGAGACTGTCGAGAACGAGGAGTTTGATGAGGAGGTACTCAAGATGAGACAACTGCTCAAGACGCGCCTCATCGACATGGACCTCTCGGTTCGTGCCCTCAACTGCCTCAAGAGTGCCGAGGTCGAAACTCTGGGTGAGCTGGTGGTCTACAACAAGACTGACCTGCTCAAGTTCCGCAACTTTGGCAAGAAGTCGCTCAGCGAGCTTGAGGAACTCCTCAATAGCCTGGGCCTCTCCTTCGGGATGGATATCGCCAAATATAAATTAGATAAAGATTAATAAACAACGATGAGACACAATAAGAAATTCAACCACCTTAGCCGCAAGAGCGCCCACCGCGAGGCGATGTTGACCAACATGGCAGCATCGTTGATCCTCCACAAGCGCATCTACACCACGCTGGCTAAGGCTAAGGCACTGCGCATCTACGCCGAGCCTATCATTAATCGTGCCAAGAAGGGTGATGACTTCAC
>CAMHDX010000063.1 GCA_946183895.1 uncultured Porphyromonadaceae bacterium
GTCACCATTGCCCGGCATTGTGGAGAGATCTGTTATATGTCATACCGAACACAGGTTTTTACTGGTATCCCCTTTTTAACAAGCGAAATTAGTAAATTATTTTGTGGTATTGAAAATAATACCTATCTTCGCTCTTTAAATGCATAAACAAAAAAATATTATGCCAGAGATATTCAGATTTTTCGGGTTTTCGTTTTTCTGTTATAGTCGTGAGCATGAGCCGATTCATGTCCATGTAGAGGCAACGGTGGATATGCAATCTTTGACCTTATAGACAATCAATTTGTACTGCGCGAAAAGGTTAGAATCAAAGCGTCGGACTTTAAGAAGATAAAATCTGTTATTGACGAAAATGTTGATATTATTATCAAGCGTTGGAATGAATATTTTAACAAGTGAGGAGGATTAGGAGATGAAAATTGTTGAAATCTGGTTTGACGCTGATTATATTTACGGGAAAGATGAGAAAGGGGGAGTTCTTCGTCAGTCTTTGTTGTGGTATCCTCGTTTAAATGCCGCAACCGATGAGCAGCGCAACGATTATCACATTGGCCTTGGCGGCATACATTGGCGCAACATTGACGAAGACATAAGTTTTGAGAGTTTCAAATATGATGACGCTGAACCGACAGCGTTGCAGAAATTTTTCCTTACTCACAAGGAAATTAACGTCGCAGAGTTTGCCCGGTCTTTAGGCATAAATGCCACTTTGCTCCGAAATTATATTAATGGCTTCAAAAAGCCTTCGGCTGAGCGTGAACAAGCCATCCTTGCCCACATCCATAAATTAGGCAAAGAAATGGTTGCGACTATTTTCTGAAGCCTCGGTTGCTCAAACGCACCATCGCCCTCATGCTCGTGAGCGTGAGGGCGATGGCTTCTCAGCGCGGCGGTCGCTGACGCGTCAGTCGTACCAGCGGCTGTACATCAGGTAGTTGGCGGCTATCTTGACGTTGATTTCGCTCGCCTGCGAGGGGTCCACCATCTTCTTGAACTTGGCGGGACTGCCCGCCCACAGCTCGTGCGGGCCAATCTTGGTGCCGCTCAGCACCACACTGCCCGCCGCCACGATGGCACCCTCACCCACCTCGGCATGGTCCAGAATGATGCTCCCCATGCCAATCAGCGCCATGTCGCCAATCTTGGCGCCATGAATCACCACATTGTGGCCAATCGACACATCGTTGCCAATCTCGGTCACCGATTTCTCGTACAGGGTGTGGATGGTCGAGTTGTCCTGAATGTTGACACGGTCGCCAATGGTTATCGTGTTGACATCGCCGCGCAACACCGCGCCGAACCACACGCTGCAATCCTTGCCCATAGTCACGTCGCCAACGACCGTGGCGTTGTCGGCGAGGAAGCACCCCTCGCCTATCGTTGGGGTATAGCCCCTAACACTCTTAATTAAAGCCATTTCAGTTTATAATATATTAATGTTTAGTTAATTACGTGGTCACAGTGGAGCGGTGGCGCGCTTGAGCCACGCGGCGCTGTCGGCATCGAGCAGCGGCAACAGCGCCGTTGCCACGCGGGCGTGGTACTCATCGACCTGCGCGCGCTCGGCGGCAGTGAGCATCGCCACATCAATCAGGCGGCGGTCATAGGGCAAGAGCGTCAACGGCTCAAAGCACAAGAACTCGCCAAACTCGTCATTCGAGCGCTCGCTGTTGACGCACAGCAGCAGATTCTCGATGCGAATGCCATACTTGCCGGCACGATAAATGCCCGGCTCGTCGCTTGTCACCATGCCGGCACGCAGAATCGCCGGATTGAGGTTAGTGCGAATGCTTTGCGGCCCCTCGTGGCAGCCCAGGAAGTGGCCCACGCCGTGACCGGTGCCGTGGCCGTAGGTGAAGCCCTGCTGCCACAGCGGCATGCGCGCCAGCGCGTCAAGCTGCACACCGGTAGTCCCCACAGGGAACACCGCCGCCTGCAACGCCAGGTGCCCCTTGAGCACAAGTGTGTAGTCGCGACGCATCTCGTCGCTCACCTCGCCCAGCGCGATGGTACGCGTCACATCGGTCGTGCCGTCAAGGTACTGTCCGCCCGTGTCGATGAGCACCAATCCCTCGGGACGCAACTCAGACGACGTCGCCGGCGTGGGCTCATAGTGCACAATCGCGCCATGCTCGTTGTAGCCCACAATGGCGGCAAAGCTCTCCTCGCGATAGAGGTCACTGCCCTCGGCACGCAACTGCGCGATGCGAGCGGCGACATTACATTCGGTCACCTCGCCGCGCGCCACCGCCGTCTCCAACCAGCACATCAGGCGCGTCAACGCCACGCCGTCGCGCAGGTGGGCATCACGAAATCCCTGAATCTGCACCTCGTTTTTCACCGCCTTGAGCGCCGCCACCGGCGATGGCGAGTACACCTTGCCACAGGGCAGAGCCTGCGCCAGCGTGTCGCTCACGCTGTCCGGGTCGAGCAGCACATACTCCGTGTCGCGCTTGCGCTCCAAGTAGCGGACAATGTCGTCGTACTCGCGGATGTGCACACCCGCCGCGCGCAGGTGCTCCTTGACATGCGGAGTGACCTTAGCCGGGTCTATAAACAACGAGCGCTCGCCGGCCGACACGAACGCGAACGCCGTGACCACCGGAGTGTACAAGATGTCATCGCCACGCAGGTTATAGAGCCACGCGATGTCGTCAAGCGCCGTGAGCAGCACCGAGGTCGCCCCCACGCGGTCCAGCACCGCCACGAGCGCCTCAACCTTGCTGTCAATGTCCTCGCCGGCATACTGCAGCTCGTGGACAAACGCCGGAGCGGCAGGCATGGGTGGACGGTCGGTCCACACACGGTCGGCGGGGGCAAAGTCGGTAGCAAGCATGAAGCCATGCTCACCGCAAAACCGGTCATAGCGGTTAACCTCGTTGACCGTAAACAAGCGGCCGTCGATGGCGAGCACGTCGTCCTCGCCCAGGTGCTCAGCCAGCCACTCGGTGATTGACGGGTCGCCATAGTCGCCCTCGCGCATCAGCACAATGCCGGTGCCCTCCAACTGCTGCTCGGCTTGCAAGAAGTAGCGCGAATCGGTCCACAAGGCAGCCTGCTCAAGTGTCACCACCGCCGTGCCGTTGCTGCCGTCAAACCCCGTCAGCCAGTCGCGAAACTTATAGTGGTCGCACACATACTCACTGTGATGCGGGTCGGTGCCGGGCACAATGACCGCATCGACATTAACGCGGCGCATGTACTCGCGCAGCGCCTCAAGATGTTGTTGAATGTTCATCCTTGGATGTGTTATATTTTTTAATGTAATTACTTGACAAGTTCGGTAATCGGTTGTCCGATGCACGCGTTGGGCGCCTGGATGTGCAGCATGGCGCACACCGTGGCGGCGATGTCGGTCATGTGGGTCAACCGCGCGGTCTCGCCGGCATTGACGTGCCAGCCCATGAACACCAGCGGAATGTGAGTGTCGTCCTGGGTGTAGGTGCCGTGCGACGAGCCGGGGTGGCCATCAGCGCCGGTGTACACGCCCGGCTTGTGCACCAGGTGAATCTCACCGCTGCGCTCACGCGCGTAGCCCAGCGCCAACCGCTGCTTGAGTTCTGACGGTATCGCCGCCTTGTCAAGGTGCTCCAGGTCAACCGCCCACTGCGTGAGCGAATCCTGCTCCAGGGCGCGACATGCCGCCCACGCCACCTCGTCGCGGTCCAGGTCGGCGCGCACGATAGCCTCGTGGTTGAGGTAGATGCTGTACTGCTTGTCATACTTGATCAGGTTGGCGACACTAAACTGCCGTTCCAGCACGGCATTGGCGGCTTGGCACTGGCGCGTGGTGTTAGCCATGTGCCACGGCAGGTGCAACGCCCTCATTGACTTGAGGTTGTACGTGCCTCCATGGTCAGCTGTCAGGAACACCAGATACTCACCCTTGCCCACCTCGCGGTCAAGCGCGTCAAACAGTCGGCCCAACTCCAGGTCCAAGCGCGCATAAATGGCGTTGACACTGTCGCTCTTGATGCCATAGTTGTGCGCGCAGGCATCGGTACTGCTGTAACTCACAGCCAGCAAGTCGGTTACATTATCCTTGCCCATATTGAGGTTGCGCATCGCGGTGAGAGCCAGCTCGGTGGTCATCACCACACCGGAGGGCTCGTCCCACAGGTTGGTGGCAAGCGCCGCCTTGTTGCGCTTGTTGAACTCCTCAAGCCATTGTGGCAACTTGTCCACATAGTAACTGCTACTGATGAACTTGCCACCCTTGCCGTCATACCATGTGGCAAAGTCGGCTCCATGTCCGGCAGGCAGGATTGACGCGCGGTCCTTGAGCGACACGCCCGCCACGACAGCCTTGCCCTCAGTCGCCACCTTGAGCTGGTCACCGATGGTCGTCGCCCACAAGTTGCGCGGCGACTGGCGTCCCACCTTGCCGTCGGTGCCCACCGGCTTCACGTCGGGGTCCCACACGCTGTTGACCGACTCCCCGTTGATGTGATAACTATTGCCGGCAATGCCGTGAAAAGCGGGAGTAGTGCCCGTGTAGATGGAGGCATGGCCACAGGCAGTGACCGTGGGGACATAGTCCACCATTGTGTTGTTGCACAAAAAGCCGTCAGCGAGCAGACGATTGAAGCCGCCGCCCGCGCTCCACGTGTCGCCATAGGTGTACAGGTAGTCCCAGCGCATCTGGTCCACCACAATGCCCACGACCAGGCGCGGACGCGCCGGCTGCGCTGCCGCGGCAAGCGCCAGCAGCGACATGATGATAAGTGATTTAACTCTCATTGTATGTCTTTTTTAATGTTGAGCTAGTTGCTAACAAGCTCAACGGTTAATGAATTAACGGTTAACGGATGCCTGCTCACTTGGTGGTGCCGCGCACCACCAGATGGGTCTTGACCACGCGCTTGGCGGCATGGTCGCGCGGCAAGGTGCCCTCCACCAGACCAATCAGGATGTCGACCGCCTGCTCGCCCACCTCTATGCCCCGCTGCTCAACGGTGGTGAGCATCGGGTCACACGACACGGCGCGCGTGTCGTTGGTAAAGCCGCAAATCATCACCTCGTCGGGCACAACATAGCGCAGGCGCTTGACACTGTAGAGGATGCCCAGCGCCGTGTCGTCGTTCACGGCAAAGAAGGCATCGGGCCGGTTGTCCATGCGCATCATCACCGGCGTGATGCGCTCGGCATCGGCACGCGTGTCACACACCCGCACCAAGCTCTCGTCGAGGGTCAACCCGTGCTTGTACAACGCGTCCTTGTAGCCGTTAAAGCGATTCTTGGCAATCTCCATGTTCATGTCGGTGCCATAGTAGGCAATGCGCTTGCAGCCCTTCTCAATCAAGTAAGAGACCGCCTTGAGCGAGCCCATATAGTCATCGACGACCACGCGACTGGCATTGATGGCAGGGCAGATGCGGTCATAGAACACCAGCGGCACGCCGGCATTAGCCAGCGAGATAAAGTGGTCATACTTGACCGTGTCCTTAGCCTGCGAGACAATGATGCCACACACCTTGTCATGCATGAACTGGCGGCAAATCTCGCACTCACGCTCATAGTGCTCGCCGCTGCGTGCCACCATGATGCGGTAGCCCCGCTTGTTCGCCTCCTGCTCGATGCCGGTGAGGATGCTGGAGAAATAGTAGTGCACAAACTCCGGCACAATCACCCCGATCACCTTGGGCGGCGACTGCGGGCTGCGCCTGAGCTGCTCGGCAAAGGTGTTGGGAGTATAATTATGTTCGCGCGCGAAGGCCTGAATAGCCTCGCGGCGCTTACGGCTAATGCCCGGGTTGTCGCTCAAGGCGCGCGACACTGTCGCCACGCTCACTCCCAGTTGCCGGGCAATGTCCTTCATTGTTAATGGTTGTTGGTGTTCGTTCATCGTATAGTCGTACTAAATTCAGCACAAAAATAAGCTCAAAAAAGCAATGGTGCAAACGATTGCGTTCAATTTGCTAAATTTTTAACAATAAAAAACATTTGGCAAAGGATTAAAAAAAGTAAATTTGCGTCGCTTTATAGGCCATTGTGATGTCTACCATGCATCACACTCGTGAATGATTAACACTACAACCTATTTTAATACATTTCATTAACTTTAAAAATTAAAAGATGAAGCAGGTA
>CAMHDX010000064.1 GCA_946183895.1 uncultured Porphyromonadaceae bacterium
CAAGGATGGGCACGTCGGGCTTCTCACCGCGAATGTAGCTAGCAACGAGGTCGATGTCCTCCGAATCCTCGGTGATGTAGGCACCCGGAGTGCCATCTTCGGGATCTATAGCGGTACTTGAGTAGTGCTCCCAGGTCCATTTGCTGGACGAAGCGCCGGTCGACTGGTTGAGCCAGGTGACATCACGCCAAGTGGGCACCCACACGTTGGGTGTGCCCCAAAATCCCGAACCGGTCTCGTCACAAACGCCGTAGTATGAGCCGTTGGGGCGGGCGTAAAATGCAACGGGCTTAGCCTCGGCACGGCGGGCGGCACGGCGGGCGGCAATCACCTCGTCGGATGCCTTCTCGGCACTGAGTACAACGTTGCTTGCAGTGGTCTTCTCAACCTTGACGGGGGTCGAGTTGGTGCTCTGGGCACGCGCGACCGTGGCACGGGACACCTCGGCTGCGCTTGCAGTCAGGCCAAGTGCCACGATTGAAAGGAGTAACAATCTTTTCATAAAAACCTAAAATTAAATTATTAAAACAATGTGAATTATTTCTTTATTGCGGTTGAAACGATAACGGGGCTATCGAGGCGCTACAGCCCCGATAACCCCCGTTAGAGTCATTTGAACGCGTTAACCGTGATGTAGTTGCCCTCGCCGGCAGTCAGCACCATCGTGGTGGGAGCCAAGCGCGACTCGGCACTCGGAGTGAGCGGCGTAGCCTTGAGCAGCTCGCACAGGGCGCTCACCGCGGGCACGTTGGTCACATAGGTGTTGGCGTTGGCGTTGTTGGTACCATCAAAGTTGACAGTCACCGTGCCGTTACTGTTAACAACGGGCTGGTAGTAGAAGTCCATCTTGAACGTACCGCCACGACGACGACGCACAACCACATCCATGGCAAAGAACGCCTCGGTGATGTCGCCGGTTGCCGGGTCGCGGGTGACATGGTCAAGGATGAAGTCAAAACTCTGGACCGTGCTACCGTCGCGAGCCGTCATGCCGCTGAGAAACTCCTGGAACGCCTCGGCAAGTGGGCCGGCGCTATTGATGAGGTCAACACGCCACTTGATGCCCGTGCTGGCAAACACCTTGTTGAGCGCATCGGCAGTGATGGTCGTCACGCCATCGTCGGTGCACAGCAGCGAGCCGTCGTCCTGCAGCTCAAAGTTCTGCACCTTGTACACATGGTCGATGTCGGGCTCGGTTGTAGCCTCGGGATTCGCCTTCCAGTAAGCCTCGTACGCCAGACGGGCCTCGTAGGTGCCGTACAGCGTGATGGGCTCCATGAAGCGCAGACCCTCGGGCGTGATAATCGCGTTGTGCGATTCCACGAAGCTGATCCAATCAGCGTCCTGGTCCTTGGTACGCGTCTCGTTCGCCTCCGGAGCCATGCTCATGATGAGCGAGGCACCGTCTTGGGTCAGATAACGCGCGCCATTGGGCAGGGTGATGTACACGTTGGGAATCAACGGCGAGAAGAACTTGCTCGAGAGCGCCACCACCTCGTCGAGGTAGGTGTGGTCGTCGACATCCTGCGGCAAGCGGGTCAAGATGATCTCAATCTTGTGCTTCTTGCCCGTCATGTACAACTTGTTGCCGTCGTAGCGCATCAGGGTGAACTCATAGTCGCCCAGGTGGCCCTCACCGGCCTCGCTCGCCTCGGTGTCGGGCACGTCCTCCGGGTTGGAGAACAGGTGGAACACGCGGTTATAGGAGTTGAACGAGAGCGTGGGACCATTGTCCACAATCACCTCCCACAGCGAGCGCTCCTCGCCATAGGCAGGCGCGGTGGCGTCAACATTGGTCAACTTGGCAATGTACTTGTTCTCGCCGGCAATCATCACCGAGCCATTCTTGTCGAACGTCATCACGTAGACGTAGCCCGGCTCATCGCTGTTGGTGAAGTACTCCATCTGCCACTTGCCGCCGTCGGCCACAAGCAGTTCGGTATACATCTTCTGAGCCTCGGCCGTACGCTCGGCGGCACTGTTGTCGAACACGTCGGCAACCTCGGGGGTGCACGACACGAACGCACTCGCGCCAAGCAGCGACATCGCCATTATATTGAATATCTTCTTCATAATATACATTTCAAATTTAATGTGTAGAACAATTGTGATGATGAACACATTACTCGATGTCGGTCACCCAGCGGCGCAACTCATCGATATTGTACTCGACCTGGCGCTTTTGGACCTCGGCACGCAGGGCATCAAGGTCAACGCCCCACTCATCACGCAACCAGTTGCGCATGATCTCAACCTTCTGGTTGATGGCGGCGACGCCGTCGATACCGTCCTCGTCAGGCACCTGATAGGCAACGATGCGCTCTCCCTTGCTGTCGCGCTGGCGACCGTAGTAGTAGGTCACAGTGCCGTCCTCGGCGGTCTCGCTGGCGATTTGGCTCTCGTCAAGATAAGCCTTGTTCTCGTCGCTCACCACGTTGTCCTTGTAGTAGTACCAGCAATAGTAGGTCGCGTTGGGGTCGTCGGCGCTGCTGGGCGATGCCCAACCGCGGCTGGCCAAGTCAAGGATGCGAGCCCACTGGGCATCGGTCTTGACGATGTAGTTAGCCATCACCTCGGCAAAGTCCTCACGATAGGCGCTGCTGGCATAGTTGGTCACAAAGCCCAACGAGGCACACACGCCCTCCTGGCGGTCCTGCCAGTTGCTGCCGTCGTAGTGACCCACCGAGATCGTGTTGAACACGCTGGGATAGGTCTTGGTCTGGTGCAAGATGTGGCAGAACTCATGGTGCATGGTCTTGAAGTAGTACTCGTTCATCTGGTTGAAGTCGTTGATGTTCATCGCGTTGACGCGGAACAACGACACCTTGATGCCACCCTCGGCAAGACCCAACACCATCGAACCGCTGTTGACGTTGTAGGCAGGCGAGCCAATCAGGTGAATGATGCGCGGACCATACTGCTTGAGGAAGTCCGGATTGACCACATCCTTGTACACGTCGAACCACAGGTGCTTGGTCAACACCGCCATGTCAATCGAGTTGGCATAGGTGGCAGGCACCAGGTTGTAGTTCATGTCGGCACCCACGTCCTCCATCTTGTAGCGGAACTCCAGGTTGTACACCTTGAGATAGTTCTCCTTGAGGAACTTGTCCAGCTTGTAGGTGTACGAGGTGGGGTCAAGCACATCCTCCTCGTCGGGGAAGATGGTGGGACCCAACTTGTCCTCCTTGCAACCGGTCAAGCTCATCGACATCACGCCCAACATCAGGGCGGCTAATATATATAACTTGAATGACTTCATAGTGAATTGAAACTCATTGAATGTTAGTACTCTTACTCACCAATATACTCCAGGTCGCCCTTGACCACAGCCGGGTCGTTGAGCTTGGTGGTGATGCGCTTGGTCGGTTCCATACCGGCAGCCACCACCTCGTAGGGGATTTGGATTGCGTAGCGCGGGTCGAGCGACTGCAGCGTGTCGGTGTCGGTGGCGTTGCGGCCATAGGCATGACCCACCTTGAGACCGAGGCGCTTGATCTCGAACCAGCGTTGTCCGGTGTGGACCTGCTCCACGCGGCGCAAGTGCTGGCAAGCCTGCACATAAGCCTTGTTAGCCTCGGTCAACGGGTAAGCACAGCCGGGATAGACCTCGTCGATGTGGATGTCCTTGACAATGCCGAAGCCATCCTTGTCGCTGGCGTAGAACTTCTCGATGTTAGTGCCGTTCATGGCAATCATGCTGCTGGTGCTGGACACACCCTCCTTGCGGGCATTGTCCCAAATCACGAGGTCGGCGACGCAACCCTCAAGGTCGCCCATGAACGCCTTGGCCTCGGCGCGGTCGAGCAGCAACTGCTCGGTGGTGAACACAGCCTGCACCATGTGGCAGTAACCGATGCCCTGAATCTTGTCGGTGTACTCAAACTGCTCCGAGCAGTTGCCGGCAAAATAGGTGCCATAGTCCTGACCACCAGCCGTGCCACACACACCGTTGAAGCACGGGTGCATCGAGAACGACTCGTTGGTGCTGGTGCGGCGCCACTTACAGTTCTCCCAGGTCACACCCGGGCCCTCGATAGTAGCGCGCTTGGCCTTGCGGTTGCAGGCATAGCGACCACTGCTGACAAAGCGGCGCCACCAGGTGCTGTAGTAGGAAATGGTCATGAACACGTTGGTGCGAGCCATGGCGGTGTAGTAACGCCCCAGGTCGCTGATGTGGTACAGCGAGGCGGTGTTGCCCCACAGCGTGCTCACCATCGTGGCGGGGTCGTTGCCGTTGAAAGCGGCGTCGGCATACTTCACCACCTTGGGATAGTCACGCTTGATGAGGTAGAAACGGGCGGCAAACGCATTGGCGGCGGCGCGGTTGAAGTGATACTTGGGCACCTCGTAGATTCCGTCGTTGATGAGCGGCAGACCCGCAAGCAGGTCAGCCTCAATCTTCTGGTACACCTCGGTGACGGTGCCGCGCTCGTAGTGAGGCTTCACCGTAGTCTCGCTCGCAGTCATGTAGGGAATACCCTGGTCAGCACTGCTCAGGTTGTCACCACGATAGGGCATACAGAAGACCTGAGCGAGGATAAAGTGGTGATAGGCACGGATGAGCAAAGCCTCACCCTTGACACCGGCATAGGTGTCCTTGTCGGCGCTCGACAAAGCCTCGTACTCGCCATTACTCTCCATCACGGCCATACGCTCAAGCACGGTGTTGGCAACAGCAATCGAGTGATAGCAGCCTTCCCACACACCCGAGGGAGTGTCGCTGCCGTCGCCCAACTTGACGTCCTGCCAGCGATACAACTCCTCGTCGGTGGCGCTGTAAGTAGTGCGGTTGTAGCGGATAAAGCCCACCTCGGTGCTGTTGTTGTCAATCACGTTGTCGCTCGACAACTCGCCCACCGCAGCGTAGCTGTAGGGCGAATAGCCGTCGACGAGCAACTCGCGCATCTGCTCCACCGACTTGATGTCGACACGCGTGTCGGGCACGGTCTCGAGGAAGTCCTTGCAAGAGCTCATGCCGAGCAGCGTCAACGCGGCAGCCACAACAATATATCTTGATTTTATTGTCATCATCTTCTTGTCATTTAATACGTTAGACATACACATTCCTTCTATTAGAGTCCAAAGCGGAGCGTGAAGGTGATCTGCTTGGGAGTGGGACTTGCCACACCACCACTATTGAAGAACTCCGGATCCTGTCCGTTCAACTTCTTGTCGCGATAGAGCAGGCAAACGTTGGTGGCAGCGATCTTGACCGAAGCCGTCGACAGGCGCAGGTGGCGCAGGAACGACTGCGGCAACTCATAGGTGAGCGCAATCTCCTTGAGGCGAATGAAGCCACCATTGGCGATGCGCGCTGTGCTGTAGTTGTAAGCGTTGTAGGCGCGGCTCAGGTAGATGTCGTCGTACACCTGACGGCGCGACGCGATAACGGGAACGTCGGTGACAAGCTCGTCGCCGGGCATCACCCAGCGGTTCTTGAACTCCTTGGGCATTGCACCCAGGTCGCTATAGGCACGCGAGAAGTCGGGCGAGAGGCGCAACTTGTTGCCGAACGAATAAGTCATGAACACGTTCAGGTGGAAGCCCTTCCACGAGAAGTTGTTGCCAAAGCCGCCGGTGTACAGCGGGTCGACCGGACCCTCATACTTGAGGAAGTCCAACTTCTCATACTCCTGGAAGTTGATGTCGCTGGTGGTAACCTCGCCCTCCTCGTTGATGATTTGGGGAATACCATACTCGTTCAGGCCCACAAACGGAATCGAGAAGATGGCACGCACGGGATAGCCCTCGAGGGGGAAACCGGTGCCCGGCACCAGGTCGATGACGCGCGAACGCGAATCCAGCTTGGTAATCTTGTTCTTGGCGAAGGCGAACGTGAAGTCGGTGGTCCACTCGAAGCCGCCGGTGAAGGACTCGATGTTCTTGGTGGTCAAGGTGAACTCAACGCCATGCGAGGCCAGCTCGGCAACGTTGGCATACTTGCTCGTAACACCACCCACACCCTCGGTCTTGATGCGGCCAATCAGGTCGTAGTTGTTACGCTTGTACCAGTCGAACACCAGGTTG
>CAMHDX010000065.1 GCA_946183895.1 uncultured Porphyromonadaceae bacterium
GAAATCAAAGAAATCACCGGCGGCAACAGTCTGGAAGCCAACATCCAGTTGGTCCTCAACAACGCACGTCTGGCGGCTCGCACCGCAGCTTGCCTGTAACCATCACTGATACAACGAGATGAACAAGAAGAAATTGATAAAGTGGTGCATCGTCGCCGTCATCATCGCACTGATTGTCATTGTCCTGATGGGCGACATGCGCAGCAACAGCCTCTCGTGGCAGTGGTTGCTACCACTGGTGATAGGCGCATTTGTGGCATGGGGGTGGGACCCTGACGGCACCGGTGCCGCGGCCGACGACGGCATGCCGGCTTATGACCCGCAAACCGGCGGTCTGATGGAGCGCTTGCGTCGTGTCAAGTGGACGCGCTGGGTGCGATTTGGCATCGTGAGCGCGCTGTTCCTGGCATGGGTCGTGTGGCTGGGCAATCCCTGGGTGCTACTCGCCTGGTTGCTGCTTGCCGACATCTACCTCACACAGTTTATTCCGTGGACCTGGTGGCGCGGGGTCAAGTCGGGTGCTGTGCGCACCGTCATGGGCTGGGTCGATGCCATCGTGTACGCGCTCGTGCTGGTCTACTTCCTGTTCCTATTTGTGGGACAAAACTACCAGATTCCGTCATCATCACTCGAGAAGACCCTGCTCACCGGCGACTTCCTGTGGGTCAACAAGATGGTATATGGTCCTCGAGTACCGCAAACGCCGCTACACTTTCCGCTAGCCCAAAACACGTTGCCCATTGTCAACTGCAAGAGCTACATCGAGTGGCCGCAGTTTGACTACCACCGCCTCAAGGGCATTCGCGACATTCGCCGTGGCGACATCGTGGTGTTCAACGTGCCCAGCGGCGACACCGTTGCCGTGAATTGTCCCAATCCGGACTACTACACCCTGTGCTACGAGGCGGGAATGCACGTGATGGGCGGGCACTCGGGAGCCACCTTAGAGCAAATCAAGCAAGCCGGTCGCGAGTATATCGCGTCGCACGAGGGCGAGTTCGGCAAGGTGATCACACGCCCGGTCGACCGCCGCGACAACTATGTGAAGCGCTGTGTGGGCTTGCCCGGCGAGGCACTCAGTGTGGTTGACGGCGAAGTTGTCATCAACGGGCGTCACATCAGCGAGCCCGAGCATGTGCAATACATGTACTACGTCGCGACCACAGGCAGCATCGATAATGCCACCTTTGAGCGCCTGGGCATCGCCGTTGAGGACCGCCACAACGCCGAGGGCGGCTACCTGATGCCCTTGACCGGCGCCATGGTGGAGCAACTGCGCCGTCTGCCGATAGTGACCGATGTGCAACGCGCTCTCGCCGGCGAGGGCGACGCGCTGCTGACCTATCCCTTGGGCTACGACTACGGCTGGTCGCACCTGGACTACGGCCCTGTGACCATACCCAAGCGCGGCATGACCATCACGCTCGATGACAAGAACCTGTCGCTGTACGAGCGCTGCATACACGCCTACGAGGGCAACGAGTTGGAGCGCCGCGCCGATGGCACCATCCTCATCAACGGCAAGCCCGCCACGAGCTACACGTTCAAGATGAACTACTACTGGATGATGGGCGACAATCGCGACAACTCGCTCGACTCGCGCTACTGGGGCTTTGTGCCCGAGGACCACATTGTGGGCACGCCGATGGTGGTGCTGGTGTCGTTCGACAAGGACAAGCCTCTCAACAACGGCGGATTGCGCTGGAACCGCGTGTGGCGCACTCCAAATCCCGACAAGTTGGAGCAATAAGCCCCCGATAGGTGGCAAAAAAAGCGTGATTGGCTGAATTTATTGTGCCGCTTAGTGTTAACAATCACTACATTTGCACCACAATCGCCAACGATGTCAACCAAAAATTGAGTAATGACCGCCATTGACGACATATTGCGGCAAATGCAGCCAATCACACTCGAGCAGATGAGCGGTGTGAAACTGATGAACCGTAGTGATACAAAGTTTATCACTACCGAGGCTCGCTTGCTGCAACTGCTGACGCTGGCGCGCAACCACTACTATGTGCAAGACATCGACGGCATCAAGGTGGGTCGCTATCGCACACTCTACTACGACACCACCCGCCACGAGATGTACCTTGCCCACCTGCACGGTCATGCCGGCAGGCAAAAGATACGGGTGCGCCACTACATGGACTCGGCGCTGAGTTTTCTTGAGGTCAAGACCAAGAACAACCATGGCCGCACGCGCAAGAAGCGCGTTGCGGTGGACCACCACGCTGCCATTGCCGCGACCACCGAGGCGGCTCGGCGCGACTTGATTGAGGACAACAAGGACTTCGTGTGCAGCAAGCTGCACTATGCTCCCGAGACCTTGACGGGGCACCTCAACAACGAGTTTGAGCGCATCACCCTGGTCAACACCGCCATGACCGAGCGGCTCACCATTGACCGCGCGTTGCGATTTGACAACATCCTCACCGGCAACCGGTTTGACCTGAGCGGACTGGTAATCATCGAGCTCAAGCGCGACGGCCTCAAGCCATCGCCCATCCTGGCGTTGCTGCGCGAGTTGCGCATCATGCCGCACGGGTTCAGCAAGTATTGCATGGGCATGGCATTCACCTCGTCGCGCCAGGCCCTGCCACAGGGCCGATTTAAGGAACGGTTAAGATATGCACTCAAAATGCTTGACACACAATAATTGCCCTGTCCGGCTACGTTATATTAATAAGAAACACCCTAATTCTTGTCTACGATGGACCAAATATTATCATTTGACGTGAGTCACGAGTTCCTGGATATGCTGATCAGGTTCGGCATCAGCACCCTGTTTGCATGGATTATTGTTGACCGCATGTACTTCAAGAAGAGCACTCGCCGCGACTTCTACTTCACATTCATGCTCTCAAGCATCGCGATATTCTTTATCGTGTTCTTCATGATATTTGTCCTCGAGGACATGAAGACCAAGACGAGCATCGGCATCGGCATCGGCTTGTTCGGTATCTTCTCAATCATGCGCTACCGCACCGACGCGATGCCGGTGCGCGAGATGACCTACCTGTTCCTGCTGGTGGCACTCGCGGTGGTCAACGCCATCGCCAACTCGATGAGCATCGTTGAACTGGTGCTCACCAACCTGATTGTGGTGGTTAGCATCGCCCTGTGTGAATGGCACCTGGGAACCGGGCACAGCAAGTTGATACAATACGACCGCATTGAGCTCATTGTGCCCGAGCGTCGGCAAGAGTTGATTGACGACCTTGAAAAGCGCACCGGCCTCAAGATTGAGCAAGTGAGCGTGGGCGCGATTGACTTCTTGCGCGACATGGCGATTGTCAAGATATTCTATAAATCCGAGCACTCAAGTGGAGAGGAGGAAATCAACCACATGACCAAATTACCTAAACAACAATGGGAATCAAGCGACGACTAATTACACTGTGCGTGGCAGCAACAATGGCGCTTGCCGGCACCGTTCATGCCGACGACAGCGGCTTGATTGTCGAGGCGGGCACCAGCCACAAGTTCAGCAAAACCGTCTCGGCAGACATTGACGCCGAGTTCCGCACGCGCAACCACTTCCGCACGGTTGACCGTGTGGGCATCGGTGCCGACGTATCCTACAAGCCGTGGAAGTTTATCAAATTCTCGGCGGGGTACACTTTACTCATCGACAACAACGAGGAGAAGATAACCCGCAACACCGACGGCAGTTACAACAACTGGCGGCCCAGCTACTACGGCACGCGCCACCGCTTCAACGTGAGCGTGACCGGCGAGTGGCGTCCCATCAAGCGATTGAAGCTCTCGCTGCGCGAGCGCTGGCAGTACACCCACCGCGCCCTGCGCGACGACGTGCGCCGCTACGACTTCGACAACGAGTGGTGGGAGACCACATCGGTCAGACAACAGGATAAACACGTGCTGCGCAGCCGCTTGCAGATATCCTACGACTTCCCCAACTGGAAACTGGACCCTGTCGCCAGCGTGGAGTTCCACAACGCGATGGCGCTCGAGAAGACCCGTTTCACCATCGGCACGTCATACGAGATCAAGAAGACCCACGAGTTCGGCATCTACTACCGCTACGACCTGCTCAGTGACAATGACAAGGACGATTACGACGCCAACATCCACTGCATCGGCGTCACTTACAGTTACAAATTTTAAAGCCACCTGACGATGAAACACTATATATGGCTCATTGCAGCCTCGCTGATGCTGAATGCCTGCATCAAGGATGACACCAAATTTGGCGACCTGGTGCCTGCCGACACCGGCGAGGACCCTGTGCCCATTGTGCCCGTGTCGATTGAGTTTGACTACACGGCACTGAGCGGTGAGACCGAGGACATCCCCACCGACCCCACCGACGAGACCTACAATGACTATGTCGAGCACGACACCTTCAACCGCACCATCACTATCACCTACAACGGCGAGAGCGCGACAGTGACCGGGCGCTACAGCGGCGCGACAGTGACCACCGATGGTGCCCACGTGACGGTGAACAACACCCTGAGCCGCATTCACCTGGTCGTGACCGGCAGCAGCGACAACGGCTCGCTCAAAGTTTACAGCGACCACAAGTACAAGTTGTCGCTCAACGGAGTGACACTAACCAATCCCACCGGTCCGGCAATCAACAACCAGTGCGGCAAGACCCTGTATCTGGTCTTGCCTGAGGACACCGACAACACGCTGCAAGACGGCGCCACCTACACCGACATCCCCGACGACGAGCAAGCCAAGGCGGCGTTGTTCAGCGAGGGGCAAATCATCTTTAGCGGCAACGGGACGTTGACAGTCACCGCTGTGGGACGCGGCGGAGTGTATAGCGACGACTACATCAGGGTGCGACCGGGTGTCATGCTCAACGTGACCAGCACCGCAGCCCATGCCATCAAGAGCAACGACGGGCTGTGGATTGACGGCGGTGTGATAAACGCGTCAACATCGGCTGCGGGCTCCAAGGCGATTCGCAGCGAGAACGTGCTCAACGTGAGCGGTGGTCGCTTGGTGGCAATCACCACCGCCGGCAGTGTCATTGACACCACCACCGGCATCGCCGACACCACATCGTGTGCCGCCATCAAGTGCGACAGCCTGATGACAGTCAGCGCCGGCACATTGCGCCTCAAGAGCACCGGCGAGGGTGGCAAGGGTCTCAACGCCGCGAGCGACCTGACAATAACCGGCGGTAGCATCGAGGTGGTCACAACCGGCGAGAAAGGCCTGTCAACTCCCAAGGGCATCAAGGTGGACGGCACCCTGACCATGAGCGCCGGATACCTGTACAGCTACAGTGCCGTGGCTACTCCACTTGAAGCGATGGACCTGCAATTGTCCACGTCCTACATCACCTATGAGCGCAAACCCCGACGCGTGATTATCCAGTATTGAGCATGAAAAGCAAGCGCGAGAACCTGGTTTACCTCACAATGTGGGTATTTATTCTAGTGCTCACCATTGTCATCGCCTTTATCCGCTCTACTCTCATTCCGGAGGACACCTTCCACTGGCGCGACATCTTACGCTTGTGGCAGGCGCTGGTGGTCTATCTGGTCGCGTTCTTGATACACAACCACTGTGTCGCGCCATTCCTGATTGACAAGCACAGCAAGGTCAAATACATCCTCAGCGGCATGGTGCTAATTGCCGCAATCATGACTTATCAGCTGCACAACCGGCCGGACCGCGACTTCCCTCCGCAACAAGAAATCAGCACGGCGAGCGCCGCCGGTGACCGCGCTACTGAACCGGGCGCTCCGGCAACCGCCGCCTCACTGCCACCACGTCCCCCTCGCCCACCATTGGGCATTTACGAGGTAACATCGCTGATGATGCTGCTGACGCTACTGGGCACCAACCTGGGCATCAAATACTATTATCGCACCGAGGAGGAACGCGAGCGCATGCTTCAACACAAGGCGGTCAGCCTGCAACAAGAGTTGGACTACTTGCGCTACCAGGTCAATCCACACTTCTTCATGAATACCCTCAACAACATTCATGCCCTGGTAGACATT
>CAMHDX010000066.1 GCA_946183895.1 uncultured Porphyromonadaceae bacterium
AGATCGTTGCCAACGCTACCGGTTGCTCGTCAATCTACAGTGCTTCGGTTCCCTCAACTCCCTACACCGTCAACGAGAAGGGTCACGGTCCCGCTTGGGCCAACTCACTGTTTGAGGACTTCTGCGAGTTCGGTCTGGGTATGACCATCGCCGAGGAGAAGATGCGCTGCCGCGTTTACGGCTTCGTTAAGGAGGCTATCGACGACGCTACCGTTGCTGCCGACGTCAAGGCCCTCTATCAGGAGTGGCTCGACAACTTCAACGACGGCGAGAAGACCCGTGAGTTGAGCGACAAGATCCTCGAGGCCATCGAGCACAGCGACAACCCCGCCGACGTCAAGGTTCGCGAGCTGGGTCAGTACCTGGTTAAGCGTTCGCAGTGGATCATCGGTGGTGACGGCGCCAGCTACGACATCGGCTTCGGCGGTCTGGACCACGTGATTGCCAGCGGCAAGAACGTCAACATCCTCGTGCTCGACACCGAGGTTTACTCCAACACCGGTGGTCAGGCCTCTAAGGCTACCCCCATCGGCGCTATCGCCAAGTTTGCCGCTGCCGGCAAGCGCGTCCGCAAGAAAGACCTGGGTCTGATTGCCAGCACCTACGGTTATGTTTATGCAGCCCAGATCGCTATGGGCGCCGACAATGCCCAGTGCCTCAAGGCTATCCGCGAGGCCGAGGCCTATGACGGTCCCTCGATCATCATCGCCTACGCTCCCTGTATCAACCACGGTATCAAGGCCGGTATGGGTAAGGCACAGGCCGAGGAGCAGGCAGCTGTAGCATGCGGCTACTGGCACCTGTGGCGTTACAACCCGCAGCTCGAGGCCGAGGGCAAGAATCCCTTCACCCTCGACAGCAAGGAGCCCAATTGGGACGAGTTCGAGAACTTCCTCAAGGGCGAGGTCCGTTACGCGTCAGTGATGAAGCAATATCCCGAGGAGGCCGACGAGCTCTTCGCCGCCGCCAAGCGAGCCGCACAGTGGCGCTACAACAACTATCGCCGCCTTGCCGCCCAGCAGTGGGGCGCCGAGTGATAGACCGCCACAACGCGAATATCACATATAACACAAAGGAGAACGAGTGACCTCGTTCTCCTTTGTGTTTGTAGTCTGTCAATTACCATGTGTTAGCGGAGGATGAACTTCTTGCCTTGCACGATGTAGATGCCGGCGGGCAGGCTCACGCTCTCGCCTGAGCCAACTCGTGCCACACACTGGCCAAGCGGATTGAACACGTCAACTGCCTGAGTGGCGGCGGTGATGGTGTTGCCACTCACCGTGACGCGGGTCTCGTCCTGATTGAGGTCGGTAACTGCGGTGGGGTTGTCAACGCGCACTGTGAAGGACGTCTTGACATTGGGATTGCTTGCACTGGTCACGGTGATGACGGCACTCTCGGCAGCCGGAGCGCGGCGCGCACGCGCCGGTGCGGCATACCACTCGCCGTGCTTGTCGGCGGTGAGCAGGCCGTTCTGGTCAACCTTGACAACGCCCTCATCGCTACTGGTGTAAATCAACGCGGTGTTGGCGGCAGTAGCCGGCACGACACTCGCATTGAGCTGATAAGTGTCGCCACCCTTTTCGATGACCAGAGTTTGGCTGGGGTCATTCTCCAGATTGATGGCACTGACCACACCTGCTTCCTCCGGCATTTGCAATGCTAACTGCGTCCAACGGAAAGCAGCGCTATTGAACACATCATCGCTACCGACAAAGGTCACATCCTTGCTCTGATTGCCGTGGCGGAACATCAAGTAGGCGGTGGTGCCGCTCACCAGGAGCGACTGGCCGTCGCTGGTCCAGTTGCAGTACTCAACGCTCTCACCCTCGGTGAGCGTAGCGGGGTCAACACATGTGATTGCACCTTTGTTAGTCCAATTGACATTAGCCGGCGTCATGCCACGCTCCGCCACATAGAGATTGCCGTCAACGCCCTCGTACACTCCGTAGAAGCCATGTTGGTTGCGCGGTGCAACTAAGCAAGCGAGCGCATTGCCGCTATTGGCATCAAGTTGCAGCAGCCACGGCTCGCGCGCATGGTTGCTGGCACTGTTAGCGTAGCTATTGTCACCGATAGTGATACCAAATTTTGCACTGCCGGCAAGATACAACTTGTCGCCATAGACTTCGAGTGTCGGCATTTGCCATGCGCTACCACTTACGGTTGACTCGTAGAACTTTGCCCAAGTCACATCGAGGTTGCCATCCAACTTTGCCACGAGCGGGCTCTGATAGTTGTTGGTGGTGGCGAATGTCTCGTTACCCAATGCGAACTCGCCGGCGGCAACACCCTTGGCGAGGGCGAACATATAGATGTCGTTGCCAATCGTCTTGAGTTGCTGCACAGCCTCAGTAGTTGACACGCCTGTGGTGAGCAGGTGCTTGACATAGTTGCCCTCGGCATCCAGCTTGATGACAAACAGGTTGCCGGCATCGGTCGTCTTGCCGTTCCAAGTGGCGATGTTGTGAGGCTCGATTGCGACATCGTCAACTATCACTGTTGCCACCATGTTACCGCCGATGTAGATATTGCCTGCGTTGTCAACTGCAAGCCCGTTAATCTTCAAGCCTTCGCCGATGTTGCGCGAGTTGGCGGTCCATTTGGGATACTGCTCAGCCGATGCCTCGGTGTTGGCAGTGATGGTTTTTACCCATTGCACGGCACCCTCGCCGTTGACCTTAATCACCAGACCGCAATAGCTGCGCTCGTCACCTACGCTATAGTCAATGACGGTCTCATTGCCCGTGTTGTCAACAAAGGCGATAGCATCGGTCAGGAAACCCTCGCTGTGACGGGCGCTGCACATGATCACCGCACCACCATCGGCAGTCGATGCAATCTTAGCCGAATTGTTGGCAACCTCGCCCGACGTTTGGCTTAGGGTCCACAACACACTGCCGTCAGTCGACAATTTCATCGCCAACAAGCCTTGATTGGCACTATTGCCGGCATAGTTCACGCCGGTTGCCACATCCTCGTCGCCAAAGCAGATTACCTCGTCGACTGTGGTGGACCCGGCTTGACCCACAACCAGCAAATTACCCTCGGCGTCCAGCGCCATGTTGCCACCTTGAGTGGTCAGCTTGGAGTTGTCAGCCGAATTTTTTACTTCCTTGACCCACAGGGTCTTAACATCGCTCAGCGCGGCGTTGGCGACCATAGCGGTCGTCAATGACAGCATGAGCATAATAGAGTACAACTTTTTCATATTAATGTTATATAAATTAATTTGTCGCTGCAAAATTATGCCGGAATCAACGACTGCGAAATAATCAAATTTAGTGAATTTAGCCGTTCATTATCCCCATTGATTGTTATTGCCCACATTTATTATATAATCTAATTTTGCACCCGTAATGAGATATCTCCTATTCCTAATATTTTCGCTCGGCTGCTTGGCTGGCCGGGCGGTGGATGTGCGCGGCACGGTGCGTGACGCCGACAGCGGTGAGGCTGTGGGCTTCGCCACAGTGACCGCACAGCCCGGCGGCAAGTCTGTCGCCTGCGACGTGTCGGGCAGGTTCTATATGGACCTGCCGGCGGGCAGTTACACCCTCACTGCATCGTTTGTGGGCTACAAGAGCGCCACGCACACCGCAGTAGTTAACAAGCCCCTTGACCTGACCATAGTCATCACCGAGGATGCCACCCTGCTCGATGAGGTTGTCGTGACCGCCACCGAGGGAGGCGGCACCGCCAGCAGCAGCCGTATTGACCGCGAGGCGATGAGCCACCTGCAGCCCACCAGTTTCACCGATTTGCTCGAATTGTTACCCGGCAACATCTCACATACCCCCGACATGGGTAGCGCCAACACCATCAAGCTGCGCGAGACCGGTACACTGGGAGCCAACGGACAAGCGACCGAGGGTGCCGACTACAGTATCTCGTCGCTCGGCACGCTGTTTGTCGTGGACGGCGCTCCCATGGGCACCGATGCCAACCTGCAGAGCATCCCCGGCAGTGACAGCTCTCAGCCCGAGGGCAAGCGCGACATCACCAATCGCGGCGTGGACATGCGCACTATCGGTACTGACAATATCGAGAGCGTCGAGGTGATTCGTGGCATTCCCGGTGCCGAGTATGGCAACCTGACTAGTGGAGTGGTCAACATCAAGCGCATACGCCGCGCCACCCCACTCACTGCCCGCGTCAAGGTGGATGAATACAGCAAGCTCGTCAGCCTGGGCAAGGGTTTCGCGTTGCCGGGGCATGACCATGTGATTAACGTTGACGGCAGCTATCTGGACAGCAAGGTAGACCCGCGCGACAATCTGGAGAACTACAAGCGCCTCACGCTCGCAGCCAGGTTGAACATGCGGTGGACCCGTAGCGCGCTCGAAACCGGCTGGGTCGCCGGAGTGGACTATACCGGCTCGTTTGACAACGCCAAGACCGACCCCGACTTGAGTTACAATCGCATCAATGAGTATCGCAGCCGCTATCGCCGCCTGGCATTCACCAGCGACCTGAACTTCTACCTCACTCGCCACCGGTGGCTCAAACACATCAACCTCAACACCTCGGCAAGCTACCAGAACGATCGTCTCACCCGTCGCCGTCAGGTGTCGCCACAGCGCGCTAGCGTGGCGCCCACCACCATGAGTGAGGGCGTGCATGACGGGCAATACCTACTGAGCGAGTACATCGCCGACTTCACCAACGACAGCCGCCCCGTCAACGTGTTCGCCAAGCTCAAGGCCGATGGCGAACTGGGACCGACGGCGTTCATACATAAATATAAAATAGGTGTTGAGTGGACTATGTCAAAGAATGTGGGCAAGGGGCAACTGTACGACCTCACCCGTCCGTTGAGTGCCTCGTGGACCACGCGTCCGCGCGCCTATCGCGACATTCCGGCACTCAACGTGTTCTCCACGTTTGTCGAGGACGAGTTCACGGCGCGATTGGGCGACCACAAGGTCAACCTGCAGGCAGGTCTGCGCACAATTCAGTTGTTGGGCTTGGCTGACCGCTATGCCCTGAGCGGCAAGGTGTATCTTGACCCGCGCGTCAACATCAAGTGGGACTTGCCCGGCATCAAAGTGGGGCGGCGCTCGTTACAATTGTATCTCGCCGGCGGTGTGGGCATGACGACCAAGATGCCCACGATAGCCTACCTGTTTCCGCAGGTGCACTACAGCGACTTCATTCAGCTCAATTACTACGACGTCAACGACCCGCTGGCGCGCAGCCGCGTCAACCTGCGCACCTACATCGACGACGTGACCAACTACAACCTCAAGGCGGCGCGCAACACCAAGTGGGAAGTGCGTCTGGGCGGCAAGATAGGCAAAAACAGCTTCACGCTCACCTACTTCAACGAGCGCATGAATAGCGGCTATCGCTACATCGCGGTCTATAGACCCTACAGCTATGACCGCTACGACGTGAACGCCATTGACGCGACCGCGCTATCTGGGCCTCCTTCGCTTGATGATGTGCCCTTTGAGTCGGTCAAAGTTCTGAACGGATATCGCATGGCAGATAACGGCAGTCGCATCGACAAGCAAGGCATCGAGTTCACGGTCAACACCGCGCGGTGGCGCCCGCTCGCCACGGCACTGACCATCACGGGCGCCTGGCTTCACACCACTTACACCAACTCCATCATGCTCTATGACCCGGTCAGCGAGGTGATTGGTGATGTGCGAGTTGCCGACAATTACATCGGATATTACAACTACAACGACGGGCGTGTCAACAATCAGTTCAACACCAACTTCATGTTTGACACCCAAATCAAGCGGTGGGGGCTGATATTCTCCACCTCGGTGCAATGCATGTGGTGGGTGACGACACGCAAGATGTGGCAAAATGGTGTCCCGGAGCAGTATCTTGACGTGGCAGACGGCAAGTTGCACAACTACGACTCCAACAGTGACAATCCGCTGCTGCAATCGCTTGTCAAGACCTACAACGAGGGCAGCTACAAGACCGCAGTCAGGGTCTGGATCGGCGGCGAAGAGGAAGAGA
>CAMHDX010000067.1 GCA_946183895.1 uncultured Porphyromonadaceae bacterium
CAGCCCGTCAGAGTTAGCAATGCCGGTCGCTGTGACGGTGCCTCGCGGAATGGCGGTGAACTTCTCACCGTCCCACATTGCCCAGTAGACGGTGACGACCTCATTGACCTGCGGCGTGTAGAAGTAGTAGTGCGTGCCGCTCAGTCCCACGTGGTTGCTGACAAAGTTGCACGGAATGACCACGTTGAGCGGTGTTTGCTCGGCCGACGCCTCCACAGCGGGCACGCCGGTGGCGGTGAGTGTGAGGTTGACCGCGTCGGTCACGGTGCCATACACATTGCCTAACGAGCCGCCGATGATTGCCGAACGCTCGGCAACGGTGAGCTCGCGCGGCAGCACAATCTTGATCCAGTCGGCGTGCAGGTAGTCGGGGTTATCCTCCATGAGCGTTGTGCGCTCGGCGATGTAGTCAACGACGCCTTCGCCCGGCTCGTCGTCACTGCCCGTCTCGCCCTCGCCGGTGACGAGGTTGTGGGCGATGACGGTGCGCCCGTCATTGAGCACATAGGCGCCGTAGAGGTCGCGGCCCAGCAGCTTGTAGGGCACATCAGCCTGCGCCTCGAGGACGAGATCGCCCAGCGAGCGCGAGCGGTAGCGCGTCACGGTGAGCGCCTGCTTGGCGGGCGTGGTGGCACTGTTGTCGGTGGTCGGCACCGAGTAGACCCCCAGCGCGCCGCCTGCCACATACAGGTTGCCGCCGTAGTCAAACGCCATCTGGTACACGCCGTGCGGCACACGACCGCCGGTCACGCTCGTCACGTTGTCGTTGACATCAACCGTGAGCGTCTCGCGCCAAGTGAGGATGGGCTTGCTGCGAGTGCCACCGATGTCAAAAATTTGCAGCTCGCCATCAGCATCAACAATCACTAACCATGTGCCGTCATTACTGATGGCGAAGCCGCCGCCATTGCACCCGTTCAGGTTAGTTACCGGTGTGTTAGAGTTGGGCGCGTATGACCAGTAGTCATCATGCGCCGGTGTGATGTAGCGCAGGGCGGGATTGGCCGCCGCATTACCCACGTTACCTGCTGACGACGTGTAGAGCACCTCCGACACCCACACCGCACCATCGTCTTGAGCGATGACATTGGTGTTGGGGTATGAAAGTTTGGTCTTTGAATGAACCATTGTCGGTGCCGTATACCACTTGTCCGGCAACTCGCCGTTGCTCATGTTGCCGCCCAGGTCATAGCAGTAGATGTTATCGGTAAAGTCCTCAAGACTGACATATAGCTTGGTGTCGGCACCGGTTCCGACGATACTCACCGCAGGCGATGAGCTGCCGGTGTTCACGCCATTGTATGTGATTAGACCGTCTGAGTTGTCTGAGTTACGCGTGCCGGCAAAGAAGTTCTCCCACGTGTCGGTCAATCGGTCGGGATAGGCGATATAAACACCGGAGTGATCGTCTCCAAAGTCGGGAATGTAGAGGCGACCGGTATAGTCCACAGCAAGGCGGAAGATGTTGTCCCACGCCATCTGACCGGTGTAGGGAGTTGAGTTTTCGCGTTGCCACAGCGGGTTGTAGCGATACAAGCCGTTGTCGCGGTTAGTAGGCGTGGAAGCCGAACTGTTGCGCGTCTTGAGATCGGTGACATACACGCTGCCGAACCAGTTGCTCTCGGGGCTGTTGTCCACCGCCACGCTCGCGCGGGTGTACTCGTAGTCGCTCGCCGTGAAGCCGTCGCCGGTGTTAAGACGCTTGTACTCGGTGATGTCAAAGCCCTTGACGTACACTGCCCACCGGGCTGTCACGCCCTCATTGATGGGCAGGTCGTCCTGGCTGAGCGTGACGCTATTGGCGCCCTTGACGGGCGACGCGATGGCGTAGCGGCCCAACTCGGTGCCGGTCTCGTCGCTGAAGACTAATGCCGCCTCGAGCGGCGTCGTGTTCACCTTGAACGTGAACGTGTAGGCGTCGTCGCTGTCAACGCTTTGCCGCAGGTCGTAGGCAAAGATGCCGATGCCCTCGTCGACGAGCGGAGTTTCACTGTACTTGACCCACTTGGTGAACACATTGTCACGCACGAGGTAGGCGATAAAGTCGCCGTTGGCGGCGGTGTACGCCATGGCGGTGGTGTAGGCGGGCGCACTGGCTGCCAGCGTGACATCGCTCGCGTTGACCACCGCGGCGTCGCTCACGCCGGTTGAGATGTCGTATAGGCGCAAGCCCAGATTGTCGGTGTTGTCGCTATAGGGCGCGACAAGCAGCTGCTGTGCATCGAGCGCGGCACAATTAGCATCGCCCGACATGACATCGGCGGTGGGCAGCACACCGTTGATCGACACGGCGAGGTTGTTGTCGTTGACCTTGAGCTCGACCGGCGTGATTACAGGGCTGTCTATCATGAAGTAACCGGCACCCGATGCCGAGGGAGCCAACTTGAAGTCGGTGCCGACATCAGTGGTTGTCGTGACGGTAGTCGCCGCCTTGCGGTTGAACAGGTGCGAGGCAACCGAGCCGCCGGCGATGTTGTAGATGTCGTAGCGAATCTCGGTGTTGCCCGTGCCGCCGTAGTAGTCATTGACGGCTGTGACCACGAGTTGACCCGCAGTTGACGAGCCGGTGTAGGCTATCGAGCCGCCCACCAGTGCTTTGTATAGGAAGCCCGCCTCGGGGCTGGTAAACCACTGCACCGGCGCGCCGCTGATGTCGTCCCAACGGTACACCCTCAGGTAGCCGCGGCTCTTGCCGCTCTCAATCTGGTTGTCGTTGTCGGTGTCTTGCGTCTGCAACTGATTGCAGGCGAGCAGTTTGCCGTCGGTGGTGACGGCGATGTCGCTCAGCGTGTACAGGCTGGAGCCCTGGTTGTTCTCGGTGGCGACATCCACAATGCCGGTGGTGCTGATGGCGGTGGCGGTCGAGGCATCGGCATCGACGTCGTACAGATAGGGCGTGCGCGAGCCGTCAACGGCGAGCACCGCGAAGTGGCTGCCCTGCAGGTGCACGGCGCGCCTGATGGTCTTGCCGGCAAGTTCCGCGATGGTGTTGTTGTCATAGACACGCGTCCACTCCAGGTCGTAGTCCGAAGTCGGGTCGGGGTCGGGATTGACCGGCGCCGCGGTGCCCACATGCCAGCGCGTGAGCTTGCCGTCGCGCATGAGGTGCAGCGTCACCGACGTGCCGCCCAGGCTGGCGCCGGTAGCGTTGATATTAGTCCAGCCGGCTGACGTGGCTCCGGTGCCTGTGGCGCTCACCGTGAGCGCGTGCCGCAGGCCGCTCGTCACGTCACTCAGGACTATGCCGGCATTGGTCGAGCCATCGCTGCTGAGTGGCGACACCAGCAGCGAGTGGCGCTTGTGGACAAATGCCGAGGCGCCGCGCGACACGACATCGGTCGTGGGCAGCGAGCCCAGGCTCTTGGCGGCGAGCATGTCCTGGGTGTTGACACGAATTTCGCGCGGGGCGATGAGTTCGCCGTCAATGACAAAGCGGTCAGGCGCAACCGGCGATGGCGAGTAGCGCACGTCGGTGCCGTAGGCGGTGAGGCTCTGGTTGGGACGGTTGGCGCTGGCATCGCGGTCATAGTTGACGTAGGTGCTCACCAGGGCGCCGCCGGCAACGTGCATTACGATGTCGCGGATTTGCGGGTCGGAACCGGTGCTGAAGGCATTGACGGCAGGGGTCATGAGCCAGCCGTTGTCGCTGCTGCCGTTATACGCCATGGTTAAGCCCACATTGGCGCGATACCAGTGACCGCTCGAGAGCTCGTCGGTGGCGGTGGTGAACCACAGCGAGGGTGCGCCGCTCAGGCTTGCCCACTTGTACACACGCAACACTCCGCGAGTACCCGAGGCCACCTGGTCGGCGGCGCTCTGGGTTTGCAGGGCGTTGCAGCCCACAAGGTAGCCGTCGCCGGTGAAGGCGATGTCGCTTAGGTCGTAACGGTCGGTGCCGCCGTTGTCGGCGGTGGAAACCAAACCCGCGGTGCTGATTTCGACCACCGCGGGCTCGTCGCCGTCGGCGCCCGCCGCGTATTGCGACGGATTGATGCGATAGAGGTGGGGCGTGTGGGTGGCGTTATCCTCCACGGCAAGCGCCACCAGGTAGTCATCGCGCTGGAGCACACGACGCACGGTCTTGCCCTGCAGCACGTCGATGGCATGGTCCTCATAGTCCTTGACAAACTCCAGGCTCAGGTCGCTCACATCGGGGTCGGTGGCGGTGCCGGCGGTGAGGTACAGCTGTGGATAGGTGGTCTGCGCGGCGGTGACGGTGAACGGACCTTGTCGCTCAAGGTTGGCATAGCCTTCCTTCTTGACGGTGATGTAGTAGTCGCTGCCGGGGGTGAGGTCCTCGAACACGAATATGCCGTTGTACAGGTCGTCGGTGGTGTACGCGCCGATGTAGGTGTCGCCCTTGTACAGGCTCACATGGGCGCCGTGTACGGGCGTGTAGGCATCATCGGTGCCGCTGCGGTAGTTATAGAAGCTGTGCGAGATGGCTGCGCTCTTGTCCTTGACAGTGCCCATGATGTCGCCGGTGGGCAGGTCGGGGATCGAGAACCACGCGGCGATGCCTCGCGCCACGCGAGCACCCTCCTGACGGCAGTAGTCCTCGTTGAGGGCGCGATGCTTGGCGGGGTCATAGGTGTGGAAGAAGCCCTCCATCAAGAAGCCCGGCGGATTGTGCTTGAGCACACCCAGATAGCCGTTACTGCTCGTACTGCCGTAAAACTGCAAGTCGCCCACAACGTAGGGCACCGTGCGGCTGCTGTAACTCAAGGTGCTGTGCGGGTCCAACTCGTCCATGTAGTGATAGCCCCACATGACCTTGCCCATGTCGCTGCTGGGCGGGGTCGCCTCGTACTTGCCCTTGGCGGAGGTGTACAACTGGCGATAGAGGATGAGCTCGTAGTTGCTGAGTGTGTGGTCCGTGCCGGTGCCGTTGCTGTGCAGCGAGACGAACATGTCGTAGTTGCCGGCATTGACCTCGGC
This sequence comes from uncultured Porphyromonadaceae bacterium, assembly GCA_946183895.1. GTDB lineage: Bacteria > Bacteroidota > Bacteroidia > Bacteroidales > Muribaculaceae > Sodaliphilus. The sequence goes on from CAMHDX010000067.1 coordinate 4,939, forward strand.
ATTGATCACGCTGAACGTGCGGCTGAAGTTGCTGCCTGAGTGATAGGTCACTCCATCGCGCGGATAGGGACCGTTGTTCCAGCGGCTCAACGTGATGTTCTCCCCGGGCACACCCATCTCGATGAGGCGCTCGCGCGTCTCAATCATCTTCCACAAGTCGGTGTTGCTCTCGTAGAATCCGCACGTGTCGGGAAACGACGAGGTGCTGGTGCCACCATTGTTCTTGGGATACGGAATCGACTCCATGGGGCGGTCATCGCCACCCCAGCCGCCGTGACCGGGGTTGAGGTAGATGCGCACATCGCTCGCCGCCTTGGTCACAACGCGCGACGGCGACGAGGTCTGCGCCGCGGCAACCGGCGCCGACAGCAGTAGTGTAGCCAGTAGTATTGAGGTTATGTTCATGATAGTAAGGTTGTCGGTTGACTTTTCGGTTCGTGAGAATATTGCCGGTCTTGATTACAATATGTAATCAAATCGGGTCGTAAAATTATATACTACAACCCAAAAAAGCAAATAAAAACAACAAAAATGTGCCGAATGAAGACGAATTATTCCGAATGAAGACTAAAAACTTACGGAGATTTACAAGGGGGAAGAGCTAATTGAAAAAAAGCCACCTTTACCGGCCCACGATAAGTTTGCTGCAGGGCAGCAGCAGTATCAGCCGCGTGATGACGGCACTGACGGCGAGCGTCATCGCTGCCGAGCCTACGCTTGCCAGCACGAACAAGGCGTGGAACGACAAGCCGCAGGAATGGTCAATCATCATTATGATAGGTATGCTGATGTGCTCCAGCACCGCCATGTGCATCAGGTAGATGCCGAACGTGCAACGCGCCAGCGTGCGCCAGGCACTCGTCGCCCATGAGTCGGGGTTGACGTAGTGCTCGGGGCAGTAGCGTTGCACCACAGTGAAAATCAGTGTTGATGTCATCACCGTGTTGATACTCAGGTCAGTAATC
>CAMHDX010000068.1 GCA_946183895.1 uncultured Porphyromonadaceae bacterium
CATATTGCAGCAAGTCGACGATGTCGCCCGCCTGGTGTGCGTCGTCAATGTGCTTGATGACCTCCTCGCGGTCCTCCTTGTCGAGTTCCTGAATCACGTCGACGGCGTCATCGGCATCCATCTGCTCGAGGGCGTCGGCGATATCCTCGGTCGACATCTTCTCGAGCAGGTCGTGGCGCAGGTCCTCGTCAAGCTCAACCAGCACGTCGGCTGCGGTCACGTCGTCCAGCAGGTTGTACACAAACAGCGCCTCGTCAACGTCAAGGTCGCTGAGCAGCTCGGCAATGTCGGCGGGGTGCAGGTCAACCAGCTGCTGCTTTACCTGCTCGGAATCTTTGGCGTCAATCAACGCGTTGAGACTCTCGATATATTCTTTGCTGAATTCTTTCATTGCTGTCGGGAAGCGGTTATCTTGTTGGTGATTTCGATGAATTCGCCCACCTCGAGTTGCTCGGGCCGGCGGTTGAAGATGGGCTCGCCGGTCAGCGAGGCGTCGGCGGTGGCAAGCAGTGGCTTGAGGCTGTTGCGCAGGGTCTTGCGGCGCTGCCCGAAGGCACTCTTGACCACGGTCTTGAACAGTCGCTCGTCGCAGCCGAGCTCCGTCACGCCGTTGCGCCTGAGGCGGATGACGCCGCTCTTGACCTTGGGCGGCGGGGAGAACACGTGCTCGTCGACCGTGAACAGGTATTCGATGTCGTACCATGCCTGCAGCAGCACCGACAGGATGCCGCGTGTGCGACCTCCGGCGGGCGCGGCAAGGCGCTCGGCGACCTCGCGCTGCAGCATGCCGGTGCACAGGGGCACGCGGTCGCGATACTCGAGCAACTTGAAGAAGATTTGCGACGAAATGTTGTACGGATAATTGCCCGTGATGGCAAATTCGCCCTCGGGCATCACCGCGCCCAGGTCCATCTGCAGGAAGTCACCGTGAATGATGCTTCCGTCGAGTTGGGGGTAGTTGGCATGCAGATAGTCGACGCTCTCGCTGTCGATCTCCACGACACGCACGTCGCGCCCGTCGGCGAGCAGGTACTGCGTCAGCACGCCCATGCCGGGGCCAACCTCCAGCACCGGCAACTCGGGCAACACGTCGACTGTCGACGCGATGCGCCGAGCGATGGACAGGTCGGTCAGGAAGTGCTGACCCAGCGCTTTCTTTGCTCTGACTTGTTTCATGGGCTGTAACATTTGTTTTAACCTGCAAAGGTACACAAAATTCCTGACTTATCCATTGCGCCCCACAAGAAACAATAGAAACAATTATCAGAGGGACAAGTCGCCGGCACACGCACATAGTTGCTATAGACTGTATAGTTGCTATAGATATTGCTATAGCATTCTAAATTTCTCGGCTTGCACTACCGTTCACTTGGTGCGCAAGTAGGGCTACGCCTCGACAATGGCAAATAAAAATTTGCAGTTTTCTTGCCATTGCGCTCAGCTTGCACTACCTTTGGCTGGTGCCGAAGGTGGGCATCGCTTCGGCATAAAAAATGAAAAAAATGTTTTTTTCATTTTGTTCTGCGCTCAGCTTGCACTACCTTTGTGTCCGTTTTGCAACTACAATGAAATTTGAGTTCGATATAATTGTTGTAGGCGCAGGTCATGCCGGCTGTGAGGCGGCATGCGCTGCGGCACGTCTCGGCTCGTCCACCTTGCTTATCACGCTGGATATGAACAAGGTGGCGCAGATGAGCTGTAACCCTGCCGTTGGCGGCATCGCCAAAGGACAGATTGTGCGCGAGATTGACGCGATGGGCGGCAATATGGGTATTGTCACTGACCGCTCGTCAATCCAGATGCGCATGCTCAACCGCAGCAAGGGGCCGGCAATGTGGTCCCCGCGCAGCCAGGCTGACCGGCACCGCTTCATGGAGTACTGGCGCGAGACGCTCGATGCCACCGACAACCTGTCGCTGTGGCAGGATAGCGTGCGCGAGCTCATTGTGGAGCACGGGCGCGTTGCCGGCGTGGTTACGGCGCTGGGCGTGTCGTTCAAGGCGCGTGCGGTAATCTTGACCGCCGGCACCTTTCTCAACGGCTTGATGCACGTGGGTCCCGTCAAGACTCCCGGCGGTCGCATCAGCGAGCCGCCGGCAACGGGTCTTACCGAGCAACTGGTCGCACTTGGCTTGACAGCTGGACGCATGAAGACCGGCACTCCGCCGCGACTTGATGGCCGAACTATTGACTTCAGTCTGGCGACCGAGCAGCCTGGCGACGAGCCGTCGCACCACCGCTTCAGCTATCTGCCAGGCACGGCGAGCCGCCTCAAGCAACGCTCGTGCTGGATGGTGTACACCAATGCCGAGGTGCACAACGTGCTGCGCGAGGCCTTGCCGCAGTCACCGCTCTATAACGGCCAAATCCGGAGCATCGGCCCGCGTTACTGCCCCAGCATCGAGACTAAGATTGTGACCTTTGCCCAGCGCGACAGCCACCAATTGTTCCTCGAGCCTGAGGGCGAAACGACCGCCGAGTACTACCTCAACGGATTCTCGTCATCGCTTCCCTGGCAGGTGCAGATTGAGGCGCTTCGCCACATTCCGGCGTTGCGCGACGTTCAGCTTTATCGCCCCGGATACGCTATCGAGTATGACTACTTTGACCCGACTGGGCTATACCACTCGCTAGAGTCGAAGCATGTGCCCGGCCTCTTCCTTGCCGGTCAGGTCAACGGTACTACCGGATATGAGGAGGCGGCGGGCCAAGGTTTGATGGCGGGCATTAACGCTCACCGCACGGTCAATGGCATGGAGCCCGTGGTGCTTGGGCGTGACCAGGCGTACATCGGTGTGCTGATTGATGACCTTGTCACAAAGGGCGTCGATGAGCCGTACCGCATGTTCACGTCGCGTGCCGAGTATCGCATCCTGCTGCGGCAGGACGACGCTGACATGCGCCTCACACCGTTGGCTCGCGAGCTGGGCAGCGCCTCGGCTGAGCGATGGGCGGTGTTTGAGGCGAAGAAGACCGATGTGGACGATTTGCTGGGCTTTGCTGACAACTACACTGTTCACGCCGCCGCTGTCAACGGCGCTCTCGAGGCGCGCGGGCTCGCGCCGCTGCGCCAGGGGTGTCGCTTGCGCGACTTGCTGTCGCGGCCCGAGTTCGGCGTCATGTTGGCTGCTGAGCTGCTGCCGGCACTGCGAGCGCGCATTGACCGGATTCCCGAGGTGCGCCGCGACGAGGTGGTTGAGGCTGCCGAGGTGCGCATCAAGTATGACGGGTACATCCGCCGCGAGCGCGAGTTGGCTGACAAGATACTGCGTCTCGACGAGGTGAAGCTGCGTGGACGGCTCAACTATGCCGACATCCATCAGCTCAGCACCGAGGCGCGCCAAAAGCTTCAAGCCATTGACCCCGACACCATCGGTCAAGCCTCCCGAATTCCGGGTGTATCGCCCAGTGACATTAGCGTAATGCTCTTATTATTAGGTCGTTAATACTTAATTGTTTCACGTGAAACATTCAAAAAATATGAATACAGAAAAGCTTAATTATGTCAAAAGTTTGGTCCGAAACATTCCGGACTTCCCGGTCAAGGGTATCCAATTCAAGGACCTCACTACCGCTCTCAAGGACCCCGAGGCGCTCGCCATCATCGGTGACGCGCTCGCCGAGCTGTATGCCGGTCGCGGCATCACCAAGGTGGTAGGCATCGAGTCGCGCGGCTTCATTGGCGGCGCTATGCTTGCCGCCCGCATCGGCGCCGGCTTTGTGCCCATCCGCAAACCCGGCAAGCTGCCTGCCGACACCATCAAGAAGTCCTACTCCAAGGAGTACGGCGTCGACACCATCGAGATTCATGCCGACGCTATCAGCGAGGGCGACGTGGTGCTCCTGCACGACGACCTGCTCGCTACCGGCGGCACTATGCTCGCCGCCTACGACCTGGTTAAGACGATGAACCCCGACAAGGTGATGGTCAACTTTATCTGCTCGCTGCCCGCCCTCAAGGGTCGCGACTTGCTGCCTGCCGATGTCGAGGTGACTACCTTGTTCGAGTTCTGACCGAGCCGCATTCCGTAAACTAAACCCTGACCTGTCACGATGAACGACCTGCTGCGCATCAAGCTGTCGCTACTGCCCGAGAGCCCCGGCGTCTACCGCTACTATGACGCCGAGGGCACTATAATATATGTGGGCAAGGCGAAGAACCTGCGCCGCCGCGTCAACTCCTACTTCAACCGCGAGCACGAGAGCCTGCGCACCACCCGCCTGGTGGCTAACATCGTCGACCTGCAATACACGGTCGTCAATACCGAGGAGGAGGCCCTCGACCTTGAGAATAACCTCATCAAGGAGTTTAAGCCGCACTACAATGTGCTGCTCAAGGACGACAAGTCATATCCCTGGATTGCCGTCACGCGCGAGCTCTATCCGCGAGTGTTCATCACCCGCGAGAAGGTGAACCGCGGCGCCGACTTCTATGGGCCCTATCCCAAGACTGAGGTGGCGCACACGCTGGTTGACACACTGCGCAAATTGTTCCCGCTGCGAACCTGCCGCCACGCTGTTTCACGTGAAACAATCGAGGCGCAAAAACACCGCCTGTGCTTGCAATATCACATCAAGAATTGTGAGGGTTGCTGCCGCGGACTGGTCTCGCCGGAGCAATACGCTGACTACATTACCCAGGTCAAGCGGGTGCTCAGCGGTGACTCCAAGCAGGTGGCCGACTACCTCACCGAGCAGATGATGGCCGCCGCCGCCGAGCTCCGCTTTGAGGACGCCGAGGTGCTGAAGCGCAAGGTGAACCTCATCGAGCGCCTGCGCTCCAAGTCGGTCATCGTCTCGCCCGCTATCCACAACCTTGACGTGTACGGACTGTATGACAGCGACAATGATGTCTACGTTAACTATATGCACGTGCGCAGCGGCACGGTCGTGCAGTCGTTGACCCTGCAGTACAAGCGCCAACGCGACGACCGCGAACACTCGCTCGAGGAGGTGTTGGCACTCGCGATAAGCGAAATTCGCCAGGAGTTCTCCGATACCTATCGCGACGACCGAGTGCGCGAGGTGGTGGTCAATATCATTCCGGATACCGAGATTGAGGGCCTCCAGTTTGTTATTCCGCAGCGCGGCGACAAGCGCAAGTTGCTCGACATTGCCCTCAAGAATGCTATCCAGCAGCACACCGACCACCTCAAGATGATGGAGAAACTCAATCCCGAGCAGCGAGCCACGCGCACACTCACCACCATGCAACGCGACTTGCACCTCACCGAGCTGCCGCGACACATCGAGTGCTTTGACAATAGCAATATTCAGGGTGCCGACGCGGTCGCCTCGTGTGTGGTGTTCCGCAATGCCAAGCCGGCTAAGAAGGACTATCGTCACTTCATCATCAAGACCGTTGACGGTGTTGACGACTATGCCTCCATGCGCGAGGTGATCACACGCCGCTACTCTCGACTGCTGCAAGAGGGCTCGCCACTGCCCCAATTGCTCGTGGTGGATGGCGGCAAGGGCCAAATCACGGCTGCCCTCGAGGCATTGCAGGAGGTGGGCATCGAAATCGCCGTAGTCGGCCTCGCCAAGCGCATGGACGAGGTGTACTTTCCGGGCGATTCGCTGCCATATAACCTCGACAAGAACTCAGAGACGATACGCGTGCTGCAGCACCTGCGCGACGAGTCGCACCGCTTTGCCATCACTTTTCACCGCAAGCGTCGCAGCGGCAGCCAAATCAACAGCGAGCTCGATAATATTAAAGGTGTGGGCGCCAAGACGGCTACGCTGCTGCTAAAACACTTTCGCAGTGTCAAGCGCCTCAAGGAGGCTTCGCTTGACGACATCGTGGCGTTGATTGGCACCGCGCGTGGCAATGTGGTGTACAATGCGCTTCACGTGAAACCGGAATCTTAAATTTTGAACTTATGA
>CAMHDX010000069.1 GCA_946183895.1 uncultured Porphyromonadaceae bacterium
CTCGAAGAGATCACCATCGCGCCGGTCATCGGGCATGTGCATCACAATCGCCACCGCAGCGAGCTCGTGGTGCGCGAGGGCAAGACCAGCGCCATTGTGGAGTTGTTCCGCTTTATCCGCAACAACACCCAGTTCATCATGCGCGGCGAGAACGCCAAGGTGCTGTTGGTCACCAGCAGTGTGAGCGGCGAGGGCAAGAGTTTTGTCAGTGCCAATGTGGCGGCCTCGTTTGCCTTGCAGGGCAAACGCGTGGTGCTGGTGGGCCTAGACATCCGCTCGCCCAAGCAAGCACAGATGTTGGGCCTCAAGGAGACGCCGGGCGTGACCGCCTACCTCTCGCGCAACGAGGTTACGCTCGACGAGGTGACCCAGGTGTGCAAGCAGGTGAACGGCCTTGACGTGATTGTGGGCGGCGTGATTCCGCCCAACCCCGGCGAGTTGTTGCTGGGCGACCGCATCAAGCAGTTGTTTGCCGAGTTGCGCGACCGCTATGACGTGATAGTTGTGGACAGCGCGCCCACCGCGATGGTGAGCGACACGTTCTCGCTGGCGCAGCACGCCGATGCGACCCTGTATGTCACGCGCGCCAACTACACTAAGCGAGACCTCATTCGCCAGCACCTCAACCGCATTGTTGAGGAGCACCACCTGCCGTCGCTCGCCGTGATGGTCAACGACACCAAGCCCATCGACGAGAACGGCTACGGCTATGGTTACGGCTACAGCAAGGACGAGGATGACGATTAACACACGTGGTGAGCAATGCGCATTGAGAAGAGTTTGCTGATCCAGCGCTTGTTGTTGGTGTGGTTCTGGGTGCTGACCTGCACCGGCTTTATCAACGACGAGTTCCTGGGCAGCAATCCGACCTTGAAGAGCGCGAGCTTGTTGCTGACCGATGTCACGATATTGCTGTTAGCCCTGTGGACAATTCGTGAAAAGTGGGACATTGCATTGATAATCAGCTACTTCGTTATTTCTTATTGGAGCACATGCATTGTCAACGGCTTGTCTTGGCTGATATGGCTCAATGGCTCGCGTGTGTTCTTCGGACTGTTGTTTGTGGTGCCGGTTTTGCGCTACTTTTGGCGAAACGAGTATCGTTATGCCCGCTTTGTGGGGGAGGTTGACAAGACGTTACTCATCTACTTGTGTGTTCAGGCTGTGTGTATTGTGTGGCAGTTTGTGCGTTACGGCGCTGGCGATCGGGTGGGCGGTTCTTTGGGTTTCAACTACTCGGCCTTGACAAGCTTCTCAATCTACATTGTCTCATATTACCTGTTGCACAAGAGGATTGACAACAATCATTTTATTTATAGTTTAAAGGAAAACTGGTACTTGATAGCATTGTTGTTCCCCACCTTCTTGAATGAGACCAAAATCAGTTTCATTCTCATCATTTTGTATTTCTTTTTCCTCATCAAGATTGACAGCAAGTGGCTTGGCCGTATGGCGTTCATCGTGCCGGTGGCGGCCGTAATCACCGGCATTGGCTTGAAGATATATATTGACACGGTCAAGAACCCCTTCGGTGAGACAGATATGATGGAGTATATTGCCGGCCAGGACCTCGAATATGAGGCTAATGCGGCTGAATACAGTATTATGCATAGTACCTATCAGTACGACATTCCGCGCATTGCCAAGTTGGGTCTGCTCTACGAGGAGTATCAGGAGAATCCTCAAAGGCTTTACTCGGGGTATGGCGTCGGATTCTATAAGGGCTCCACTAACTTTATGAGCAACCCGTTTGCCGAGACCTTCGACTGGTTGATACACGGCACCAACCCGTACTTGTTCCATGTGGTCATACAGTTGGGTATAGCGGGACTCTTGTGGGCTATCGTGGTATTCGTGTCGTTGTTTTTGCGCCCCAACGGCATCGCCACGCACCGCTATGTAAATATGCAGCTGTTTTTCCTATCCTACGTGTTGCTGATGATGGTTTATGCTGACTATTGGAGTGAGCTTGCCTTCAGTTTCATCGTGTTATTGTCCCTATGTCTGTCGTGGTATTTACCTGACCAGGGCGAGGTAGATGTCGCTAAGTCATGAGGTTGATTTATTTCATCTGGTCGCTGATTGAGCGCTTTGGCACCAACTTTGTGTCGCTGGCGGGCAACATCATCCTCAGTTATCTGTTGATGCCTGAGGACTTTGGCCTGGTAGCGATGCTGGGTGTGTTCACCTCGATGATATTTGTGTTTATTGACTGTGGCCTGAGCGATGGACTTCTCACTCTAGGCACTCCGCATCGGCGCGACTTCAATACTGTGTTCTTCTTCAACATCGCGGTGGGTATTACCATTGCTGTGGTTTACTGTGCCATCTCGCCGTTTGTGTCGCGCTATCTGGGCAACCCCGCCTTACAGCCCATGTTGTGTGTGCTGGGCTCAGGTGCGATATTCAGCGGTCTGTCGCTATCGCAGATGACACGGCTCAGGGTTGAGCACCGGTTCAAACAGCTGGCATTGTTTAACGTGTTATCTATCACGCTTGCGCTTGCCATCGCCATTGTGATGGCTCTCAATGGTGCGCGCTACTGGGCGCTGGTTGAGTTGCAAGTGGGCTTTGCCGCCTTCTTCTGGTTGCTGTTGGCGCTATTCACGCGCTGGGACTTGCGCCTTGAGTTTGACGTGCGGCGCTTCAAGTCGTTGTGGGCGTTCGGCGTGAACCTGTTGATGTCGACCATTATCGGCCAGGTGGCGCAAAACATCTTCTCGTTTGTCATCGGCAAGCACATCAATCCCACACATGCCGGCTACATGGGGCAGGCGCAAAAGTTGCAGCAGACGCCCACCAACTCCCTCGAGTCGGCAATCAGCACCACGGCATACGTGCTGATAGCGCAGCAGGAGAGTGCCGAGCAAAAGCGTGCCGCCTTCTTCGAGATGTTCGGCGTGGTGACCTACATCAACAGCGCGTTTTGCTTCTTCATGCTCGCGTTGAGTTTTCCGTTAATCGACTTTATCTTCCCCGCCAAGTGGTTGCCGGCGATACCTTACTTCCGCCTGATGTTGTGTTGGGCTCTGGTCTATCCGGTGTGCAACTTCATGATGATAATCTTCAAGATATTCTCGCGCACGTCGGTCATTCGCAATGTGTACATCATTGAGAAGGCGCTCGTGGTGGTTAGCGCGTTCGTCTTATACCCCTATGGAGTCAAGGCGATGATAGCCGCCGCGGTCGGCTTGTCGCTGATGTCGTTCTTGTTGGTGTCTCATTTCGCGTCGCGTGTCACCGGTGAGCGTGCCATCCGTTATGTCCAGATTTACGTGACCCATCTCGCGATGCTTGCGGTGGTTGCAGGGTGTGCCTATGGCGTGACGCTAATGTCGCAGCCGTGTGGCTCGTTTGTTGCGATAGTTGCTGGCGGGGCGACGTTCGTGGCGTGCTTGGCGGTGGTGACGCGCGTGTTGCGCCGTGGCTACTACGACTACGTGGTAGCACACCTGGCAGCGCTCAAGGCTAAGCATGGCGCAGAGCACGTGACAAGCGGCGAATAGCCCAAATAGAGAGTACGGTCATGGCGAAGACCGGTATCGTATGCCAGTTGACTGGGAAGGACGTTACCGCCAGCGGCACGACGAAGATGGGGTGATACAGGTAAATCCATGACGAATAGTCGCGCCCGATTGTAACGGCAGGGTTTGTAGGTTGCACGCCAGTTGTTTTCAAGGCAATCATGAGTATGCTCAGTGATACAAGCGTGTGGGTCAAGTACATGTCGCGGCTCACGTTGGCGCCCAAGTGCGGATATAGCCATTGCTCAAACATTAGTGTCAAGGTGGAAAGGAGTAGCATTACTACCAGCCATTTGCGGCTCAAGTTCTCAAACCATGGGTCAGTGCTATGGCATTTAACCCAATGTCCCAGCAGCATGTAGGGCATTGCCATCATCAGCCAGTTGCGGCTCAAGAAGGTGTGTCGATGAAATCCGACCGCAAAGGACACCAGTAGCAGCGGAACAATGAGCACATGCAGCTGCCGTAGCCGTCGCTCGTCAACCAATGACAAGAAGAAGCCGGCGTAAAGCAGGGCATACATGTACCACAAGTGACCGCCGAACGGGGTGATGTTAAATAACACCGATGACCGCAAGTACGACCAAGTGAACCAGTCGGAGAGCCCGGTTTTAATATCCATGCCCTGCAACCACCACTCGACAAATGCCCAAGCAATGAACACCACTGTCGCCACGATGGTCAACTTGAGGATGTGCCGCAACCGCTTTCCCGCCTTCTCCGGTTTCCAGAAGTAGCCCGTTATCATGAAGAATAGCGGTACGGCAAACCGTGAGAATGCCAAGATGAATAGATGAACAGGGTTGTCGGGGTTGTAAGTATGAATAAATATCACGAAGAAGCAGGCTACGCACTTGGCTACATCAAGTGCCTCAAGGCGTGGCGACGAGGTGGGCGCTGTTGTTGCGGAATTCATGAGTCAGTGTTGGGGATGAGTTGTTCAATTTGTGTGATGATGGTCCGGGGCTCGAACATTGTCATCCGTTGCCGGGCTTTGGTGGCAATTTGTGAGCGCAGCGCGGGGTCGTTCATGAGTCGCTTGATCTCGCCGGCAAACGCCTCGGGTGTATTGTCGCACAACACACCACACTCGTCGCTGAGCACCTCAATCATGCCGGCACAACGGGTTGACACCACCACGGTGCCAAGTGCCATGGCCTCTTGCACCACCATGGGCAATCCCTCGACATCGCTTGTCATACATAGCACGTCGGCAGTCTTGATATATGGATAGGGATTGTGCTTGAAGCCCATAAACGTTATTTTAGTGCTCATGTTGAGTTGGTCGACCAGTTGCTTGAGCTTGTCTTCATGGGGGCCGGTACCGATAATCCATCCATAGATGTTGATGCCCTGTTGCTGCAGTTGAGCGATGGCTTGAATCAGTCGCTCGGCGTGTTTGAGCTGCACCAGGCGCCCGACAAAGCACGACGTGAAACCCTGTCGGGTAACGACTTGCTCACCGGCCAGACTCTCAAGGCGGGCAGTGTCGGTGATGTTGTAGATGCAATGGGTGCGAGATGATACATCAAAAGTGAATTTACTCATGGCATCACGCGAGACAAACACGATGTCGTCCACTGTGGCATAGAATTCCCGTTCCTGCCTGTCGTTGTCAAAGAACTGCCGGCTCCAATGATTGCCGACAAAGTCGGTGTGAACCCAGCTGATGTTACGGCGCGCCTTATCAAGGATAAGGCGGTGCATGGCGGCCGGGGTGCCTTCCATGAACGAGATGGCGGCGTCAAAATGCCTGTCACCGATGATATCCAGCAACTTCTTGCGCTCATAGGTGCCGCGCATCGGTGAGTGGAAAATCGCCTTCTCGAACCACCGTTTGTGGCCGCGCGGGTACAGGCTCCTCACCTCCACATGGCTTGGAATTGACGGCAGGTGTACACCCGTGTTGAGGTACAAGATGAGTGTGACGTTGTATTTGGCAGGATTGAGGTGGCTGAGCAAAGCGAGCAGCGCTTTTTCAGCTCCGCCACCCTTCATTGTATCCATGAGGAACAGGATATCGCGTTTTGAGTGATTGCTATTGTTCATTGAGTGATGTTTACCGATACTTGTTTGACCTGACCTCGCGGCGTGGGGCATTAATGCGCTCTGGCACCCAGCTGCGGCTGTCGATGCCGTGCAACTCGTTGTCGCTCACCGTCAGGCGGTCAAATCTCATCGACGAGATGTCCTTGTTGTTGTAGTGAGTGAAGATGCTGCCACCGCGCTCAGCGTGCACTTCGTTGCCGGTGAACACCAGCGAGCCGTGTTGACCGAACTCCTGCAGCAACACCTCGTAGCAGTTGCTATAGAACACGTTGTCGGTCATGGT
>CAMHDX010000070.1 GCA_946183895.1 uncultured Porphyromonadaceae bacterium
CTCCTTCTTCAGGTCGTCGACCTCGCGCTGCCAGCGTTGTGACACCTGGTTGAGTTGCTCGCTCGCCATCTCGTAGGCGGGTATGTTCTTGAGGATATACTCCATGTCAATGAGCGCGAACTTTTGTGCACGTGCTCCCAGTGTGGCGAGTGCCGCCACCACAAGCATTAATGTCAGTCGTTTCATCATTGTATCTGTATTGTATAAGTTAATTCGATTGATTAGACACCGGCGGGTGCGTTTGGTTTAAAACTCTTGTCCGAGCACAAAGTGGAAGTTGCTGCCGCCCTTGCGACCGAACACCGTGTCGAAGCCGTAGCCCCAGTCGATGCCAAGCATACCGATCATCGGCAGGAAGATGCGCACACCGGCGCCGGCACTGCGCTTGAGGTCGAACGGGTTGAACTTTTCCACGCTGGTCCACGCGTTGCCGCCCTCGACAAACAGTAGCGGGTAGATGGTGGCGCTCGTGCTGAGCATGAGCGGGAAGTGCAGCTCGACGGCAAAGCGGTCGTAGGCGTAGCCCTCCGAGCCGTAGGGCGTCAAGGCTCCGTTGTCGTAGCCGCGCAGGGCGATGGTCTCGGTGGCGTAGGTGTAGCTGCCGCTCATGCCGTCACCGCCCACATAGAAGGTCTCGAACGGCGACTTGATGTGCTTGGTCCAGCTGCCCAGCAAGCCGATGTCGGCGCGCGTCATCAACACCAGGGTCCAGCGCTCGCTGCTGTTGAGCGGCGTGTAGGTCTTGGCGCTGAACTTGAGCTTCCAGTATTCAATCCAGCGATACAGTTGTTTCTTCGCCTCGGGAGTGGGATCCTCGCTCAGCGCCTTCCAGTTCTTCTTGCCGAACAGGTTGACCGGCGGGGTGGCGTGGAAGCTGAGTGAGAACGAGCTACCCTTGCGCGTGTACAGCGGGTTGTCAATGCTGTTGCGAGCCAGCGTGAAGCCGAGGACAATCGAGTTGGACACACCGTTGTTCATGTAGTAGAGGTACTCCCAGTTCTTGAGGCTATACCACTGGTAGCTGATGTCGGCGGTGAAGGTGAAGTAGTCGTCGGGCCACTTCAGGCGCTTGCCGAAGCCCAACGTCACACCCGCCATCTGCAGGTACTTGTTGGGGTCGTAGGCGTTCTCGTAGTAGCTGTTGTCGGAATAGTTGCCGTAGTAGTTGTTCAACCCCGAGTAGTAGTTGTTGAGCAACGTGTTGTAGTAGTTGGCGTACTGGCTGTTGTAGAAGCTCGAGTTGATGCCGGTCTGACGGCTATAGAACGCCGACACCTGCAGCGAGTTGGGGCGCTTGCCGCCAAACCACGGGTCGAGGAACGAGATGCTGTACGCCTGATAGTACTTGGCGTTGGTCTGCGCGCTGATGGTGAACGTCTGGCCGTCGCCCTGCGGAATCACGCCGCGATAGGACGAGGGGTGGAACAGGTTCTTGATGGAGAAGTTGGTGAACTTGAGCGTGAGCTTGCCCAAGATACCGGTCTGTCCCCAACCGGCGCTGAACTCAATCTGGTCGTTCGCCTTGCTCTCGAGGTTGAGAATGATGTCCACCGTGCCGTTCTCCTCGTTGGGCTCGGGGCGGATGTCCATCTTCTCGGGGTCGAAGTGGCCGGTTTGGGCAATCTCGCGCGCCGAGCGCACGAGGTCCTCCTTGCTGAAGAGCTCGCCCGGACGCACACGCAGCTCGCGGCGCACCACCTTCTCGTACAAGCGGTCGTTGCCATTGATCACCACCTTGTTGATGCGAGCCTGCTTGCCCTCGAACATGCGCATCTCCAGCCCGATTGAATCGCCCTCAATCTTCTTCTCGACGGGGATGAGCTGGTAGAACAGGTAGCCCTTGTTCAGGTAGAGGTTCGCCACGGCGTCGTCGTCCTCCTGGGTGCGCTTGTTCAGGCGCTTCTGGTTGTACACGTCGCCCGGCTCGATGCCCAGCACCTCGTTGAGCACGCTGCTGGGATACACCGTGTTGCCCACCCAGTCGATGCTGCTGATGTAGTAGCGCTTGCCCTCGTCGATGGTGATGTACACGTCGACGGTCTTGTCGTTGTAGTTGACCACGCTGTCGGCGACAATCACCGCGTCGCGATAGCCCTTCTCGTTATACTTGTCGATGATGCGCTGCTTGTCTTCCTCGTAGTCGGACCGCACAAACTTCTTCTGGCTGAACAGCTTGATGAGGCTGTTCTTCTCGTTGGTCTTCTTCATGACGCGCTTGAGGGCGCGGCTGCTCATCACCTTGTTGCCGGTGAAGTAGATCTTGTGGACCTTGATCTTCTCGTGCTTGTTGACCACCACGTCGACAATCACCTCGTCCTTGTTGCTCAAGTCGGGCCGCTGGCGCACACTGCACTCGGCTTTCTCAAATCCCTTGCTGGCAAAGAACTTCTCGGTAATCATCTTGACGCGGTCGGCGATGTTGGGGGTCATCTGGTTGCCCGGTTGCAGGTTGAGGCGCTGCTGCAGGTCTTTTTTCTCGCCGCCCTTCATGCCGATATAGTTGATTTGCGAGATGCGTGGTTGTTGCTTGAGGTTGAACACCAGCCACACCTTGTCCTGATAGACCTTCTCAATCAATATCTGCACCTTGCTGAACAAGCCTTGCCGCCAGAATCGCTGTGCGGCGCTCTTGAGGTCTTCGCCCGGGATGTTGATGCGCTGTCCCAGCGCCAGGCCCGAGTAGCCCAGCACCACGAACTCGTCGTAGTTGTCGGCTCCGATAACGCGCATGCCCGCAATCTCAAACTTGCTGGGTACGCCGGTGTAGATCACCTTGGGGTTGTATATAGTGTCATTGGACGTGGTGGTGAGGTTTTGTGCCACGCCGCTGCCCGCACTGAGCAGGGCAGCAAGTATTATCAGTGTCTTAGTCCAATTCATCATTGTTATTATTAGCGTCGTTCGCAATATTAACGTGCGTTAGTGTTCTCGGCCTCAATCTGGTCGCCGGTCTTGCCGTAGCGCCGCTGGCGGCTCTGGTAGTCGACAATGGCGGCGTACAGGTCCTCGCGTGTGAAGTCGGGCCAGTACTTGGGGTTGAAGACCAGCTCGCTATAGGCGATTTGCCACAGCAGATAGTTGCTCACACGCACGTCGCCGCCGGTGCGTATCATCAGGTCGGGGTCGGGCATGCCGGCTGTGGCAAGCCTGGCGCTGACGGTGTCCTCGGTGATGTGCTCCACATCGAGCTTGCCGGCTTGCACATCCTGTGCGATGAGGCGACAAGCGCGCGTCAGCTCCCAGCGCGACGAGTAGCTCAGCGCGAGGCACAGCACCAGTCCGGTGCAGTGAGCCGTGTCGTCAAAGCACCGTTGCAGGCGCTCGTGGGCGAACTGCGGCAGCCGTGCCAGGTCGCCGATGGCGGTGAGCCTGACGTTGTTCTTGATCAAGTCGGGGGTCTCGCGCTCAATCGAGCTCACGACCAGGTGCATGAGCATGTCCACCTCGTCGGCGGGGCGGTTCCAGTTCTCGGTCGAGAAGGTGTACAGCGTCAGGTATTCCAACCCGACCTCAACCGCCGCCTCGGTGATCTCGCGCACCGTGGTCACACCATTGCGGTGACCCAGCGAGCGCTCCCAGCCGTGCTCGCGCGCCCAGCGTCCGTTGCCGTCCATGATGATTGCCACGTGGCGCGGCAGGCGGCTCTTGTCTATCTTGCTTAGTATACTGTCCATGTGCCTTTATATACTTGATGAGAGTTGCAGCCTGTGAGCTTATTCCACATAGTGGCATTTGACACAGCGCTTGCTGAACTCGTAGGTTACCGTGAATAATGCTAACGAGTGCCACTCGGTGTTCTTGGCAAAGCCGTGCTTGATGCCGCGCAGGTCGGCGAGGCCGTCAAGTCCGTCGCCAAAGTCCTTGCGCATCGTGAATTCAAAGCCGAGGTTCAGGCGCTCCTTGAGTTTGTATTTGACGCCGACACCCATGGGCAACGTGAACGACACGTTGCTATAGCCCTTGCCAAAGCCGGCCGTCAAGCCCAGTCCCAGGGTCATGTAGGGCGTGATGCGCTTGTAGTTCTTGTAGCGCGGACCGATGCCGAAGTGGAAGAAGTTGAACTCGGCAGTCGCGCTCAGGTCAACGGCGTTGGTGCTGAACTTGATGGGCTCCTCGTGCACAAACTGGTTGCCCAGGTCGCGGCTGTCGCCACTCAGGCGCGCGTACACCAGGTTGCCCTTGAATGCCCAGCGGCTGTTGAGCACGTAGCGGAAGATGCCGCCGCCGGCAATGCCGGGGTGCTTGTACATGTTACTCTCGTTCAGGTCGCCGAGGTAGCCCGCGATGCCCACCACCGGCCCCACGTCGTAGCGATACTCCTGGCCTGCCGCACCCAGTGCCGCGATCAAGAGGAGAATGATACTTGCAAGCGTTCTGATCATAGCGAGAGTGATGTTGTGTTTAACTGTAGTGTTGCTATTATCAAGTTAGTACACCGGGCGGAACGACAGGCGGTAGTACAAGCCGGTCAATAGCGCCGGCTCGCCGTCCGAGGTGCAGCCCACCAGATAGATGCAGGGGCAATCCCAGGCGGTGATGGGTGTCAGCGGCGCGGCGTGGCGTGCGCTGTTTGACGACCGGGCGCTGATGGTGTAACTCTCGACAAAGGCGTCGCCCTTGACGGGCTTGGCGGCTATCGCGTCGGGAATTTGCAGCGCGCCGGAGGCTTCAACCCAGGTGATGCCCTTGTCGCTCGAGGTGTACACCTTCTTGTTGTACGCCCCGTCGGCGTAGCGACCGCCCACGGCGTAGAGCACTTCGTTGTACTTGGCGGTGTAGCGCACCGTGTTGACCGTGGCGGTGTAGTAGGGTACTACCGTGACATCGCGCAATGCCGGTAGCGGCTTGCCCACACCGCTGCTGAGCAGGCCCCACGTGTTGCCGTCGTATGCCCACGTGTTGCCGGTGTACTCGCCCGACGGCAGGATGCCGCCGGCAATCAGGGCGAACGGCGTCGTGCTCCACTTGTTGGTCAGCGTGACCATGCCGGAGCAACCGCTGATGGGAAATCCGTCCTCAACCGCCAGTGGCTCGAAGTCGCCGCGTGCCGGGTACTCCACGTGGTAGAACGTGCCGGTGGTGTACTGCTCGCCCAGGTTGGCGCCGTCGGCAACACCGATGATGCGGTCGGTGTAGGCGCCCAGGATGCCCGACCAGCTCAGGCCGGTGTCGGTCCACGTCTCGCCCTGGTCCTCGCTCTTGAGCACCGCGCCGGTGACGTCGTCAGCGTGCGCCAGCCCGATGCAGTACAGCGTCTGGTCAACCGAGGTCAGGTCGCGCGCGGCGGCGTAGCCGATGGTCGCGTCCTTGACTTGCCATGACGCGTCATGCAGCGTGCCGGTGGCGAGCTGTTTCACGCCGCCATCGGTGGTCGCCAGGGCTATCACCCTGCCCGTGGTCTGCGTGGCGGTGACGCTTGATGCCTTGTCAAGCACGCTTATCGCCTGCTTGTGCCACAACACGGTGTCGGGATTGACCTGATGCACGTTGAGCGAGACACTGTAGTCGCGCGTGAGCGTGCGGTCGGCACTGGTCACACTCAGCCGCACTGTGCCCTTCGAGAAGTCAAGGCTGTCCTTCATCGACGCGCTGTAGCGGATGCCGTCGTCCTTGCCGGGGATGTAGAACATCGCCGACGACACGCTGCTGCCAAAGGTCAGCGTCACTTGCATCTTGCTCACATCGGTGCCCTTGGGCAGCGAATCGACGTTGTATATCAGCATCTTGTCGGTGTCGATGGTGAAGAACACCGAGTCCAGGTTAATCAACACCTTGCTGTTGGGGTTGAGTTGGAACTTGGTCACAAGAGCAGTTGATGTGGTGGAGTTGTAGGCCGTCGTGTCGCTGCT